>JAGCVR010000007.1 GCA_017962285.1 Muribaculaceae bacterium
CATCTGCTTAAGCATCGAAAGCAAGCCGTTGCTCCTGGTGGGAGACAGATGCTCACGAAGCCCTATCCGGTCAATGAAATACAGCTCCGCGTCGAGAATCTCCTGAGGCGTGTGTCCGGAAAGGACCCTTATCAACAGGGAGACAATTCCTTTCACGATAATTGCATCACTGTCGGCACGGAACATCACCTTTCCGTCCTCAAGAGCGGCGGTGAGCCACAACCGACTCTGGCAGCCGTCGATGAGATTGTCGGCAGTACGCTCACTTTCATCGAGCGAATCCATTGCGTTTCCCAGGTCGATAATGTAGGAATAGCGGTCCATCCAGTCGTCCATCCCGCTGAATTCCTCTATTATTTCGTCTTGAATATCATTGATGCTAATCATTCTCCAAATAGTGATTCTCTGAAAATTTGCGTGTAAAGTTACTAAAAAAGTATCAGTTTCCACCAAATTTGCATAAAATTACACTTAAACATACACTTTATTTTATTATCTTTGCTAAAATTAAGATTTAGACTAACATGAACACCCTTTTTCGCAAAATGACCTTAAAACTTTCTTTACGAATCGCCGTTATAGCATCCCTTGCTGGATTTGCGACTCCGGCTTTTTCAACCGGCATTGTCAATATGTGTTGCGAATATGCCGTGAATCCCATAACGGTTGACACTCTAACGCCACGCTTCACCTGGCAATACTCGGGCAAAGGCAATTTCATCCAGGACCGCTATCAAGTTACCGTTTCATCGGTCGATGCCATCGGGAAAACGGCGATAGTGTGGAAATCTGCCATAAGACGCGGAGCAATGCCGCTGGCACAAAGCGACAGGCCGCTAAATCTCAAATCTTTCACCAGGCATATCTGGCAAGTTACCGCATGGGATAAGAACGGCAAAGCCGTAACTTCGCCCAAGGCTTCGTTTGAGACCGCCATGCTCAGTGAATCCGACTGGCAAGGCAGCTGGATTACCGACTCGAACGACAAGGATTTCCATCCGGCACCCATGTTCAGGAAAGAATTTGTAACTACAGGTAAAAAGATAAAATCGGCACGGCTCTACATCAGCGCGGCGGGATATTATTCAGCCTACATCAATGGCGTTGCCGTGACAAACGCTGTTCTCGACCCAGGCTACACTGCCTATGACCACCGCAACCTCTACTCCGTCCACGACGTCACCCCACTTGTGGGGAAAGGCGCAAACACTGTCACGGCTGTTCTCGGCAACGGGTTCTATAACGTTATCGACAACGTGGCAACATGGCGGTTCGAGGAAGCCCCCTGGCGGGGACGTCCGCGGATGATTGCAAACCTCAGAATCACCTATTCCGACGGTTCCACACAAGTTGTTGCCACCGACCAGTCGTGGCGCACCGCAACCGGACCATTTCTGCAGGACAACATCTACAGTGGCGACACCTACAATGCCCGCCTTGAAATGCCAGGCTGGGAACTTGCCGGTTTTGACGACTCCAAGTGGCAGCATGCCACAGCCACAAGCGCGCCGTCTCCTTTACTGAAGGCTCTGAGTATGCCGCCAATCAGGACTGAGGAGACTCTCCGTGCCGTGGATTTCCATTCATGGGGCGACACGGTGTTTGTCTATGATTTCGGAAAGAACATTTCCGGGTTCTGCAAACTCTTTGTTGCCGGTGAGCCAGGAACGACACTCAAACTCACTCACGGCGAGACACTTAAAGAGAACGGACGGGTGGAAACCGGCAACATCGACATTTATTACAATCCGCAGCCTGGCCTTGAATTCCAGACCGATGTGCTGATACTCGGCGACAAACCGGTTGAGTTCACCCCGCGCTTCAACTATCATGGATTCCAGTATGTGGAAGTGCGCTCCGACCGCCCTGTTTCGCTCAACAGAGAAAGCCTTAACGCACTTTTCTTCCATACCGATGTTACGGAAACTGGAAGCTTCAAATGTTCTAACGAACTGCTCAACCGCATAAACAAAGCCGCCAAACAGTCTTATCTGTGCAACCTGATGAGCATCCCAACCGACTGCCCGCAACGCGAGAAAAACGGATGGACCGCCGATGCCTATATAAGCATGGAACTTGGCCTGCTCAACTACAACGGGATAAAAGTGTATGAAAAATGGCTCGAGGACATCGTGGACAACCAGCGTGGAGACGGGCGCATTTCAGGAATAGTGCCCACCGGAGGATGGGGGTATGAGGACTGGGTGAGCGACGTGTGGGATGCCGCAATGTTTATCGTGCCGCTCCACCTCTACCAATACTATGGAGACAAACACGGCATAGAAATCATCTGGAACACATGCGAACGCTACCTTAAATATCTAAACAGCCGCGAAAACGAGGACGGAGTCGTAACCTACGGCACGCTCGGTGACTGGGTGTTCTTCAAGACCGCCACACCGGCAGAATACACCACCGCTTGTTTCTATTTCCTCGAAAACCGGATAATGGCACAATTCGCCGAACTGCTGGGAAAGGACGGGGCAGAATATGCGGCAAAAGCCAGGTACCTGAAGGATTACATCAACAACAAATACTTCGACCGCCAGACCTGCCTTTACTCCAACGGCTCCCAGGCGGCGCAAAGCGTGGCTCTCTATCTGGAATTGGTGCCCGACGGGCTGGAACAGAAAGTGGCAGATAACCTGAGCCGGCTCATCAGTGAAAACGGTGATGCGCCCGACTTCGGAATGCTGGGAACAAAGACTGTTCTGCGCATGCTCACTCGCTACGGCCATGTGGAGCAGGCCATGAAACTGGCTTTGCGAGAGGAAATGCCTTCGTGGGGCTACTGGCTCACCAAGTGTAACACCCTCGGTGAGAAATGGGACCTCTTTGCCAATTTCCGCGACGATTCCTATAACCACGTTTTCTTCGGCGACATCGCCGCCTGGTTCATCAACGACATTGCGGGCATAAACCTCGACAAAAACGCTCCCGGGTTCAGCAGTATCATCATCCGACCCCACTTCGTGTCCGACCTGAACTGGGCACGGGCAACATACAATTCACCTCAGGGACTTATCGCCAGTTCATGGAAACGCGTGGGCGACAAGGTGGAACTGGAAGTAACAGTTCCCGCCAACACCCAGGCCACACTCATTGTGGGTGATAAATCACAGAAATTGAACGTAGGAACTCATAAATTCAAATTCTAACCCAATCATGAAGAATATAGTTTTAACTGTTATTGCAGCATTATTGATAGTGGGAAATGCCGTCGCCAACAATGTGGTTTCCCTTAACGGCTCATGGGACTTGACCTTCTGGAAACAACCAGCCCGCCCGATAACATCACCGCAGGACATGGGCAGGGTGACGACACAACGCGTAAAGGCCACAGTCCCCGGCAATGCCCAGCTCGACCTGGTGGCAGCCGGACTCGCGCCCGACCCTTATGTGGGAAGTAATGTGTTTGAACTGCGCAAGTGGGAAGGTTATCAGTGGTGCTACCGCAAGCAGTTCCGCGCACCTTCGCTTAGCGAAGGGCAGTCGCTGATTCTTCATTTCGGCGGCATCGACTGCTATGCCGATATTTATTTGAACGGCAATCATGTGGGTTCTTGCGCCAATGCCATGATTGAACATGACTTCGACATTACCGAGAGCGTGAAGCAAGGCGTTGCCAACGACCTGAAAGTGATTATCCGTTCCACTGTGCTTGAAGGGCAGAAACACCTTGTGGGGATGTTCGGCATTGCCGACTATCCAAGCTCTGAGACGTGGCTCACACGCACTCCGCCACACTCCGTAGGCTGGGACATAATGCCCAGACTGATAGGAATAGGGCTGTGGCGCGACGTGGAATTGCGCGTGCTTGAGCCGACTCATTTCCGCAACGTTCACCACTATGTTACCGAGATGCGCACAGCCGAGCGGAATGTGCTGCTTATCAGCGACCTGCAGTTTACGATGCCGTTTGAGCAGTTCGACCACGCAAAGATGGTTCACACCGTGAGTCTCAACGGTGAAGTGAAGAACCGCCAGGAAATGATTATTACAGCACCTGTTCTGAGAATGGCGACACGGCTGCTCAACGCCGAACTGTGGTGGCCTCTCGGATATGGCGAGCAACCGCTCTACGATGTCAAGACCGACATCGTTGCCGAAGACGGTACCATCCTCGCCACCGACACTCAACGCATCGGGCTGCGGACAATCCGACTCGACCACAACAATATCAACGGTGAAGTGGACGGCGACGGCGAACCCGGGAGATTCTGCTTCTATGTGAACAATGAGCCCATCTTTGTGCGCGGGACCAACTGGGTCCCCCTTGACGGATTCCACAGTCGCGACCGCGATAAATACAAGAATGTGATAGCCGAATGTGTGGACTTGAACATCAACATGATACGCTGCTGGGGTGGAAATGTATATGAAGACAATGAGTTCTTTGACCTTTGCGACCAGTATGGCATCCTTGTGTGGCAGGACTTTGCCATGGCCTGCTCTTTCTATTCACAACGCGACGAGTTTGCCCGTGCCATAGCCGAAGAGGTGCAGAGTGTGGTGCTGAAATTGCGCACCCACTGTTCGCTGGCGTTCTGGAGCGGCAACAACGAGGACGACATGTACTATCGCCTTGTGCACGGCGATCTGCGTTACGATCCCAACAACGACCGCATCAGCCGCCACGTGATTCCGCAGGTGCTCTATGAGTTCGACTTCACACGCCCTTATTTGCCCAGCTCGCCGTGGTACAGCCCCGAGATTGTGGCAAAGGGTGGTCTCGACAAATACAAGCCCGAAGACCACCTGTGGCTCTTCGATTACCACAAGATACCTTTCTTCGCCGAGTCGAAATGCAAGTTTGTGAGTGAAATAGGTCTGCGTGGCTGCCCTTCGGTGAAGTCAATAAGAAGGATGATGCCTGCCGGGAGCCTTAATCCACGAGACCCCGACGGGCGCTGGAATGCCGACTGGGAAGCAAAAACCACACGCGACTTCCCTTCATGGATAAGGAACTACAATTATCAAGGCGACTACATGCAATTCCTTGTTAACCAGATAAAAAACATGTTTGGCGAGGAACCTTCCAGCCTTGAAGACTTCGTGTTCGCGTCGCAAGCCACGCAAGCCGAAGCCCTGAAATTCTTCCTGGAAATGTGGCGCGCCCGCAAATGGGACGACAAGACAGGCATGATATGGTGGAACCTGCATGAGGGATGGCCCAATATCAACTTCGGGCTCGTTGACTACTACGGCAACAAGAAACTCGCCTACCACTATATGAAAGCAACAGAGCTGCCCGCTTCTGCATTCATCAACGACTACGACGGAACAGCACAATTGATTGTGGCTAACGACACTCGCAGTCCCATTGCCGGAGACATCAAGGTTACCGACGTGGAAAGCGGACAGACCGTGTTTAACGGCAACTACACGGTTGCCGCAAATGGCAGGGCCGATGTGGCCGATATTGAAGTGCCTGCCGGCGCTGGTGTGCTGCTGATCGAATATACCGTGGGCGGTGAGCACCGAACCAATCATTTCCTTTACGGCAAAGCCCCGTTTAAGCTTGCCGACTACAGAAAGTGGATGAAGAAAGCAAAACTGCCTGGAATTTAGAATCAGCTCGTTTACTTGTTTACTCGTTAACTCGTTAACTAAAAAATAAAACTATGAAAGAAAATTTGTTAGGTGTGGACATCGGTGGCACCAAGTGTGCTGTAATCTATGGCATCAAGGACGGAGACTCGCTGGAAATTGCCGATAAGATTCGTTTTGAAACCACCAATGTAACAGAAACAGTCGATAATATATTGTTGAACCTTGATGAAATGATGCGCCGACACGAACTCACTCCGCAGAACACGCTCGCCGTTGGTGTGTCGTGCGGCGGTCCGCTGAGCAGCGAAAAGGGAGTCGTGATGTCGCCACCTAATCTACCCGGATGGGACAACATACCCATCTGCGAAATCATCACTAACCGGACCGGCATTAAGACCAACCTGCAAAACGATGCCAATGCCTGTGCCATAGCTGAATGGAAGTTCGGTGCCGGACGCGGAACCCGTAACATGGTTTTCCTCACATTCGGAACCGGACTTGGAGCCGGAATCATTGCCAACGGACAAATCTATGCCGGAACCAACGATAATGCCGGAGAAGTGGGACACATCCGACTCTCGGAATGGGGTCCAGTGGGTTATGGTAAGGCAGGTTCTTTCGAGGGCTTTGACAGTGGCGGTGGAATAGCGCAAATCGCACGGACTCTGCTCACCGAGCATTTTCAAATGGGAGGCAAGGTGGACTGGTGCACCCCGGAAACCCTTCCGCAAGTCACCGCCAAACTCGTTGCCGAGCAGGCCGCAAAGGGCGATCCCATTGCAAGTCGTGTCTTCCAGATTTCGGCACTTTACCTTGGCCGCGGTCTATCCATTATTATCGACATTCTGAATCCCGAAGTAATAGTAATCGGCAGTATTTTCGCGCGGTGTGAGGATCTGCTTCGTCCGCAGATGCAGCAGATAATAGACTGCGAAGCATTGCCCGGCGCCGCCCGGGTGTGCCGTGTGCTGCCGGCTGAGTTAGGCGAAGCAATAGGTGATTATGCCTCGCTCTCGGTGGCTTGTATATAGAGGCGAACAATCGTAATGACTTAGGTTTTCAAAGTGTTTTACACTATCATCCACCAACTTTTTTCGGCAAAGTGTTGCACGAGTGAAAACTTTGGCGTATCTTTGCACCGCAAAACAACAATGGTCCCTTAGCTCAGGTGGTAGATCAAAGGACTGAAAATCCTTGTGTCCCCGGTTCGAATCCTGGAGGCACCACAAAACATCCGAAATTTCTTTCGGATGTTTTGCTTTTTTGGCACCAATGAATAGGGTGTACCAATTCGGGCCTATTGGTCATTTTGCGTGTTAAAATCTTTGAGACAGCTGGTCAATCCACATCCTTGCAGTATTTATTGCTTCGCCAACTATTACACAAGAGCGAACTCCTTCAATGGGAATTCGCTCTTTTTGTTGCGGAGTGACCGAGATTCGAACTCGGGGTACGCTTTTGACGTACACACGCTTTCCAGGCGTGCCTCTTCAGCCACTCGAGCATCACTCCGTTTTCACCTGTTTGCGGTGCAAAGTTAGTAAATAATCGCCACAATTCAATACTTTTTGTGAAATTTGCTATTTTGCGGGATAATAAATGTGTTAAATTGAACCAATTCTTTTTGTTCTCGCCTCGGTTTTCATTAATTTTGTGAAAAATGTGAGAATAGTCAAAAGATGACTGCCGCCATGAACATATTACCCACCATCGACGCGCAAGACAAGCATTTGCTCAACTTTGGCAAGGCCGTGCTATCGGCACTGCCCTATGACCCAAGCGATGACCAAATGCTGCTCATTGCCGGATTCGGGCATTTCCTGCTCTATGGCGGTGAGCGCTCGGCATTTCTGCTCAACGGATACGCGGGAACGGGCAAGACATCCATGACAGGAGCTATGGTCAAGGTGCTTTCGGAGGCTGGAACAAAAACCGTGCTGCTCGCGCCCACAGGCCGTGCGGCTAAAATCTTTGCCGACTACTCAGGACACTCGGCATTCACACTCCACCGCAAAATCTACCGCCAGCGATCCTATGGTCCCGACGGCACCTTCAACCTTGCCGAGAACAAGCATCGCGACACCATCTTCATCGTTGATGAGGCATCCATGATCGCCAATCACAGTGCCGACGGAGCAGTGTTCGGTTCAGGTCACCTGCTCGATGACCTGATTGAATACGTGTATCAAGGTCAGAATTGCCGGCTGATGCTCATCGGCGACGAAGCGCAGCTGCCTCCTGTGGGGCAGAGTCTGAGTCCGGCTCTTAACGTGAGTGTAGTAGAGGGATATGGGCTGCAGGTTTACAAGGTGGGGCTCACATCCATTGCCCGGCAGGCCCAGGAATCAGGAATTGTGCACAATGCCACAATGCTGCGGCAGATCATGGGTGCCGAAAAGCTGGTGATACCAAAGCTGGATGTAAGCAGTTTCCCCGATTTGGAGGCGCTCAGCGGCGAATTTGTAATTGAACGGATAGAGGACTGCTACAATGGCGATGGACTGAGCGAAACCGCCATCATCACGCGTTCAAACAAGCGCGCCGTGCTCTATAACGCCGCCATACGTAACCAGATACTCTACCGCGAAGAGGAACTCTCCTCTGGCGACATCCTGCTTGTGGCAAAGAACAACTACTTCTGGAGCGAGGAATACGACGACGTGGATTTCATCGCCAACGGCGACGTGGTGCGGGTGGTGCGCATCTGGGGTGAAGCGGAGCGCCGCTATGGTCTGCGTTTCATCAACGCCACCGTGGAATTTCCTTTCAGGCAGAATCTGGAAATGGACGTTAAAGTGGTGCTCGACTGTCTTTTCAGCGACTCCCCCGCACTCTCCGCCGAGCAAAGCCAGCAACTTTTCAACGGCGTAATGAGCAGTCTTTCGGGCGACAAGCCGACGAGACTGCGCGCACTGAAAAAAGACCCGTACTACAATGCCCTGCAAGTGAAATATGCTTATGCCATGACCTGTCACAAATCGCAGGGCGGACAGTGGAAAAACGTCTTCATCGACATGGGTGGCATAGCACCCGAGTCCATGGAGACCCTCGACTTTCTCCGCTGGCTCTACACAGCCATTACCCGAGCCACCCGGAAAGTTTACCTCGTCAACTACCTTCCCGCCACAGAAAATTAAAACATTTCGTATTTTTGGATATTTACACCAAAAACATTTGCGTAAAACAAAAAACCATTTATTACTGTCCGATAAAAACATTACTTCTAGCAACAATTTTTGTATTACAGTTTTTAAATTACTTTTGATTATATGGGGTTTACTTTGAAACCCGTAGTGTTGACGGGCAAGTCGAAGACTTGCTGATGTGCTTAACACATTATGCGTACCAGCTTGCAGAGCTGGTGCGCACTGTGTGAATTGGACCGAATGATGGGTGGCACGTCGGAGATGTGCCGTAGTGGTTGCGACTGTCGCCAATACTTGATAATACAACGGCACATCTTACGAAGTGCCACCTTTGTGTGCGTATCTGCTCACACAGTGCCGCCCACAGCTGCGCCATGAACGGCACAATGTGTTTTGCACTACGCCAAGTCTAGCGACTTGTCTGAGCTATTGAACGTGAGCTTTTTTATAATTAATGTTATCGTTATCCTAAATAATCACCAAAATTCCATTGCCAGTCCTAAATGGATTTTTAAGCGGACACTAATAAAAAAATCAGGCCTACCTGAGATGAACGAGGCGACCTCATTCCCGGGGCAGGGAATGAGGTCGCTTGACAGTTGATTATCTGTGAAAGATTAGTAAATCTTGTATGCGAGACGCAGTTGAATCATGGGGTAAGCACTGAACCATGATATGAAGTGCGTAATGCCCGCTTCCTTCGACGTAGATTTTATTTTCGTACCGTTGTTGAGCACAAACTCCGGCGAGCCCCAGAACAAGAGACCGGCATCGATGGCGAAACTCAAGCGGTGATGGCGAGCCATGCTTTGTCCAAAGCCGATACCAAGATATGGCTTCACAGCCCATGTCTTCATCTTCACGTCGATGTTGTAGTTCTCATCGGCGGTGAACACGTAGTCGCCAAACTTGAGTCCTATCGGGGGATAGTTGGTGCGGAACAGGTTGTTGTAGTCCTGTACCTTTTGATTGGCGTCGTAGAGCGATTGCAGCGCACCATCGTTGGTGTTGCGGAAGTGCAGGAATGTGCGGCTGCCCGCAAAGAGTCCTGCGGAAAAATAGAATGGTGTCGGGAACGGGTGTACCTCAGCCAAGACGAAGGCGTTCCAGAAGCGCGGCTTTAAGGCGAGCTCCACCTTGTCGACCATCTTTGCGCGCCTCACGGCATCGTCTTCAACGAGTTGCATCTGCGTAATTTCGCTTGCTGTGTTAATTGCCTTGAACTTGATGTCGCCAAAGGCATTGCCCACGATACCGGCACGCACGGTGACGATACGGTGTAAGGGCATAGCCACGTCGATTCCGACTCCGCCCAATCCCGACTGGAGTCCCACGGCAAGGTGGTTCAACATGCCGTTCTCGCTGTGAAGTTGCAGGTTTTTGTTTTCCTGTGCGCCTGCGGCAGGTGTAAGGAGCGCTATTGTCGCAGCCACCATTGCCACACGGCAAAACTGTGATATAAATTTTCTATACTGTTTCATAACGATTCCAAAGCATATTGATTATTTAAAGAACTTCTTATTAGACTTCACAAGCAGGTTGGTCAGCGACAGACTGCGTGGATAGAAACCATAGAGGTAGTCGCTGGTGTATGGTGTGCCTCCGTTGATTATACAACGCACGTAATCGTGGCACGCCATGTCGATGGGCATAATGCCAAGAGTGCCCTCGTTTGCAAGCAGATCTTCGATTACTTTGGGGTGCAGGTTCGAGGCATTGGTGATATATCCTCGTGCCGAAACCTCAGTGTAGGCAGAGCAGTGGTTCACAATCCAGATGTTCTCGTCGCTCGCGGTAGCCTCGCGTGCGCTCTTCATCATTGCGAGCACAGTAGTAATCTTGTTTTCCATGCGCTTCGGGGTCGTGGTCTTGTAGTAGTCCTGCTTATAGAGTGTAGCGTTGATGCTCGGATCCTCCATGTTGTAGATTGCGCAGCTGCGCTGCTTGTCGGGGTGCAACGTCTCATCCACGTCGGGGTCCTCGTCGGGCCAGTCACAATATGCCACGGGATAGTGGAACTCGGCATTGAAGGGACGCAGGTCGTAACGGCTGAACCACAAAATCTTGCCGCGCATCTCGCCCACGGTAATGTCGGGATGCCAACTCTTGACAAACAGCCCGTCGTACTTAGACTTCGAGAGGACCTTGTTGAGCAGGATGGTCCAGTTCTGCTGGCTCTCCATACCATTGTCGGCCTGTATTTTCACAATGAAGAACTCCGTTGGGTGTGCCTTGAGGAATTGCTGCATCCAGTCGATAGATTCCTCCAACGAAACATTCACCTCGGTAAAGCCGTGCGCGAGGCGCATGATTTGCCTGTCTTCCGACGTTTTGGCGAGGGTATCGACAGCCACCACCGGACGGAAGTCGAAGAAACGAATGCCACAATTCATCTGCTCGTCAAAGGTCGAAACCTGACTGATTGCCATGATGTTGGAGAAATACTTTACAATCGGGGTATAGAATCCCATCCCGGTCATGCTGTCGTGAGTACCGGGAATGCTGAGCTTGCACACCTTCACATCGTCGCGCACAAGCGACAGCCAGTCGGAAAGCGGCGTGGCGAGGTCATAGGGGTACTGGATGTCGTCTTCGTACCCTTCGGAGAAGAGGAAGGGCACGTCCAACGAATTTTCGTCGTAGTACCGCGCTCCTTTATCTTCGTCACAACTGCTAAACAGAGTGGCGCCAAGCATTGCAAGTGCCATGATAAAGGAATAACTCCATTTTGTTTGTTTAAAATCTATTTTCATCTGCTATAGAAACTTAAAAAATTAATAGTTTATTCTAAAATCCGAAGCCCGAGTTAATGACTGTCTCATTAAAACTTATGATTGTTCTTGTCTTTGCTCTTGTTCCCGTTCATTCAGGTTACGGGTAAACGTCTTTGTCAACTTATCGTTGCGCTTTTCAAGACGGGACGAATGGAATATAAACAGCGCAATGGCTATCACGGCGAAGATGCCGAGCATGCCGCTCTTGGGCAGCGTGTTGCCGATGATATAGGCGATGAAAGCGGCGCCGATAGCTAAACGCAGAATACCAAATGCCGAAATCTTTATACGCATAAGGTTGCCTCCTTCTTCCCAGAGCTTGTTCACGTTGTCGCTGTAGCCGCCTCGGCGCATCAGAGACCAGATGAAGGGCGCGCAGACGGATAGAGTGACAAAAGCAATGACGATGCCCGACCATGGCTCAGGCAGCAAGTTCAAAATCAGCGGCGCGCCGTAATAGTACATGATGGCGATAATCGCCACACAGAGCACACTGTTGATAAGCATAATCATGATAAAGCGCTTGAATTCAGTACGCCACAGCTGCCGCATCTCGTTGGTTTCTTTTTTCTTCTCATTTTCGGTGGCATTTCTCTCCAACTTAGCTATCCACTTGGCAGGCAGCACGCGGGCCACCGCATTGTAGGCCGGCTCAGCCAGACGTATCATATAAGGTGTGGTGAACGTAGTGAATACCGACACCGCCACGACGATGGGATATA
>JAGCVR010000008.1 GCA_017962285.1 Muribaculaceae bacterium
CTCAGTGCCGAGGCGGTAAAAGCCATCGTGTCGGTCCCGTGCAGAACCACAAAGCCATCGAACTGGTCGTAGTTCTCTTCTATGGCACGGGCAATCTCAGCCCAGTGCCCGGGGTTCATGTTCGAACTGTCGATAGGGGGATGAAACTGTATGTTCTCAATATCATACTGCAGTTTCTTCACCTTTGGCACATTGTCCATAAGATGAGTGAAATCGAACGGCTGCAGGGTATGGGTCTCGGGATTTTCTATCATCCCGATAGTTCCGCCGGTGTAGATTATAAGTATTCTGGGCCTCATTTGGTTCATTTTTTATTATCCAATCTTTTCTGATAAGCCTTATCAAAACATTTCGAGAAGAAAAGCATGTGATAGTCGAGCGAATTCACCCAGTAAGTCCAGGAATGAGCACCGGGACGGATGGTGTAGTCGTGAGGAATGCCTTTTTCCATAAGGGCGGCATGCAGTTTATTATTCACCTCCAAGAAAAAGTCTTTATCGCCATCATCGATAATTATATTCTGCCCAGGTTTGAGCGTGGGAACCAGGTTCATCACCGAGTGCGACTCCCAGACGGCTTTATTGCCGGCATAGTCACCGAGCGCATTGGCTATCTTCCATTTACCAGGGAATGGCACGATATCCACGCCACCACTCATACTTCCGCACGAGCCAAACACATCGGGATGCCGCCAGGCGAGCCACAATGCTCCGTGGCCGCCCATGCTGAGACCTGTTATCGCCCGGAAATCGGCATAGGCATAGGTGCGATAGTTGTCGTCGATATAGCTCACGAGTTCCGACGACACATACGTCTCGAACTGCATCTTCGGGTTAATGGGAGAGTCGAAATACCAGCTGTCCTGACCGTCGGGGCAAACGATAATCACACTGTATTCAGTTGCCAGGTCCTCAAGCGGAGCCTTGTCGGGCCAGTTTTTATAGTCGCCGTCGTAGCCGTGAAGGAGATACACCACGGGGAACTGGTCCTCCTGAAAATCGGGGTCGTAGTACTGGTCGGGCACCACCACCGTGTTCATAATGGCGCGCCCCATCGCCTTGCTGTGAACCGAAACCACCTTGGTTACAGGCACCTGCTCCTGGATAACATCGGATTCAGCCTCCTCCACGTCGGGCACCGGGATTTGCTTGGAAGAATTCTCCGCGCACGCCGTAGGAATGTTGCAGACAAACAGCAACAGAAGCGTTATCAACATTTTTTCAACTAACTTCATAATCTTCTTCAATTATCGTTTTTTCTTAAAAAATTCTTTCATCAAATCAGCACACTCTTCTTCAAGACAGCCTCCCTCAACAATGGTTTTCTTATGAAACGGATTCTCGCAGAAGGTGTGATATCCGCGCTTGTCATCGCGCGCGCCATAGACCACACGCGAAATCTGGCTCCAGCCAAGTGCGCCCGCGCACATCAGGCAAGGCTCCACAGTCACATAAAGAGTACATTCCGGCAGATATTTACCACCCAGACTGTTGCATGCCGCCGTCACTGCCTGCATTTCGGCATGGGCGGTGATGTCGGTGAGGGTTTCGGTGAGATTATGGCCACGAGCCACTACCTGTCCACGGCACACTATCACCGCGCCTATCGGCACCTCATCAGCACGCAGGGCTTCATTCGCCTCGTCAAGGGCACGTCGCATCCATTTTATGTCGTCGGCTGTAATCATTCTGTTACTCTCTAAAATAAACACGTTTCACTCGTGGCGATACACTGGTGAGAATCTCGTAAGGAATAGTGCCACGCGCATTGCTGAGTGTCTCTATGGGAACATGGGGGCCGAAAATCTCCACCACATCGCCCACTTTGCACCGGGCATCAGTCACGTCGATCATCACGGCATCCATACACACATTGCCCACCGTGGGACAGAGTGTTCCATTTACCCACAGGCTGATGGCTCCGTTGCCGAAGTGGCGGTCAAGTCCGTCGGCATATCCTATGGTTACTGTAGCAATCCGCGACTTGTGTCTCAGAACACCACGCTGACCATAGCCTATGGTGGTACCTTCGGGCCACTCCTTGATGGAAATAATCACTGAGCGCAACGATGCCACTGGCAACAAATCGTCCTCACTGCCATCGTAAAGCGTCTTGATGCCGTAGAGACCAATCCCTATGCGCACCATGTCGTACTGGTGTTCTGGAAAACGCACTATGCCGCTTGTATTGAGCAGATGACGGATTATCTTGTGCGGGAAAGCACTCTGCAACTGCTCGGTGCAACTGTCAAAAATGCTGAACTGCCGCGCAGTATAGTCATCCTTCGCCGGTTCATCGGCAACACAAAGGTGCGAGAACACGCTCACCGGCTTCAGCACGTCCTGCGACTTGAGCAATTCTATCAGTTGGGGCAACTGCTCGGGTGTGAATCCCAGACGATGCATGCCGGTGTCGAGTTTCACATGAACGGGATGACCGGCGATGCCCAGTCGCTCGCCTTCGCGAATCAGTTCACTCGCCTCCTCTATGCTGTAAACCTCAGGCTCCAGATTGTTGAGGAAGATGGCTTTATAGTTCACCACGCTGGGATTGAGCACTATTATGGGCATTCTTATTCCTGCACGGCGCAAGTCCACCCCTTCGTCCTGAACTGCCACCGCCAGATAGTCGGCTCCGCAGTCCTGAAGCGTCTTTGCCACCTCGTAGGACCCTGTCCCGTAACCCGATGCTTTAACCATCGCCACCGTCTTGGTGACTGCGCTGAGTTTTTTCTTGAAAAACTTGAAATTATGAGCCAACGCATTGAGGTCGATTTCTTCCACCGTCTGATGGCGGCTTGCCTCAAGCAGATCCACTATCTGTCGGCATCCACTCTCGTCACTGATTTTTATCAATATCGTTTCGTTCTCAAAGTCTCCTTGAGAAAGATGGAGGAGCAACTCATCGGTATTCCTGAAGAAATGGGTATCAATTCCTTCGAAACAGCCTTCACAACTACTTATCCGCTCTCCTACGCCAATGAGCCGCAAAGTGGACTTCTCCTGCAGCAACCGACTCAAATGGCAATACTGCTCACGAGTTTCAATGCCATCTATATCACTGATTATGAGTGTGCGCTTCCTTGCGTCTCTCGACCGGCGGAGCATGAAATCCAGCGCCGGGGCAAGAGAACTGAAATCGCTCGTGTAACCATCAATGATCAGTGTGCAGTTGTTCACTCCCTCTATCACGCTTGTCCGCGTGTTTATGGATGTAAGCTGCTTCAGTTCTGTCTCAACTTCAGCACGCTTCACCCCAAGAACTTCAGCCACTGCCAGACACATAAGCACGTCGGCTGGATATGGCACCGGGGGCAATTCAGCACCGACGATTTCATCCAGTCCGATTTCCACCTCCCGGCGTTTCACATCAGCTGGAACATACCGTCCCACGGCATTACGCAATTCGTCGTCGCCGGCAGGAAAAACTATCACAGAGCTTCGTCTTGCCAGACGAAGTTTCTCCCGCATTTTCTCCTCTCTTGAAGAAAAGCCCTCGTCGTGCTCGGAGCCCACATTCGTCACCACAGCGACCGTTGGGCGTATCATCGCTTCAAGCCGTTCCATTTCACCGGTAGTGGAGACACCAGCCTCAATTCTGGCAAGATTGTGCTCCTCGCCGATTTCCCACAACGAAAGCGCCACTCCAATCTGGGAATTATAACTTCTTGGTGAACGCGCTATTCTGTATTTATTTCGCAACAGTTCATAGAGCCATTCTTTCACCATTGTCTTCCCCTGGCTGCCGGTTATCGCCACCACGGGAAAGTGGAACTGGCTACGCCTGTAAGCCGCAAGCGATTGCAACGCATTCAGCGAGTTTTCCACCACGATGAAATTACCATCGGGTCTGTGTTCCATCACCTCAGCGCGCTCCACCACGAAATTGCGTACACCATGCTCATAAAGTTGCGACACATAGTTGTGGCCGTCTCCATCCGAAGTGGAGATGGCAAAAAACAATGTCTCGGCAGGAGAGCCAAGCGAGCGGGAATCGGTAAGCAACGCTCCTATCTCGCACGATGGATTAGCCAGATATGCCTTACCTTCAATGATTTCCGATATTTTCTCTATACTGTATCTCATATTTAATCTGTTTTTCAACCCTCAAGAACATCGCGAACCTGTTTGAGTTCAGCGATATATGGGTACTCTTTCACCAAATTCCGTACCACGGTCCGTGTATCGGCCATGAAACGCTCCACCGTCTCGCGACTGTTGCTCATGGGGCGGTGCATGAGACGCTTGCTCACTCGTTCACACCGCGCTATCGCCTGAGTGGAGAAATCGTTGAAGTAAGCAGCCTGGAATGCCTGCCAGATATACTCCACAGCCACTTCACTCGGGTGAATCATATCGGACGCGTAGAATCTGTAGTCGCGCAAATCATCATTCATTATCTCATAGGCTGGAAAATAACTTGCCAACTGCGGCATCTTCGCCACCACATTTCCCACCGCCACGCGCAAGGTGGCCTTGCTGAGAGAATTCACGTCGAGTCCGTCGGCTATGTGGCGAATGGGACTTACGGTGAATATCACCTTCAATGTGGGATTGAACCTCTGCAACATTTCAAGCATCTGCAGCAGCGTGCGGGTAATCTCATCCACACCTGCCATCTCTTTGTCAAATTCATACTGGGGCTGCTTGTGACAGTTAGAGACGACTTCCCCTGTAGTTTTCAACCTGTATGTTACCGCCGTCCCGAGGGTTATGCAAAGTGCATTGCACTGACGCAGATGCTCATTCGCCTGCGCTATGCTGCGGTTCATCCTGTCGAGAGCCAGGCTCTTGTCGCTCATGGAGTAACGGGAATGAAACGCATAACTATTCCACACCCCATTAGCCTGAAAGAGTTCCATTCCGGCAATGGGTCGGTTTTCCACTATCCGGCTCACTGAAGAAGCCACACTCATTGGGTTATAGATAGTGCCGAACGGATTTATCATCACGTTCACCATGGCTCCGGCAAGGCGTGCCCCTATATTGTCGCTGAAACAAGAGCCGAGCATGAGAATGCGGTCGCTGTGATTCAACAACCCCACACTACCGCTCGTATTTATTACTGTTCTGAACTCCATAACTCACCGGCAGTTATCCGTTTGTTCTTCCATCCTGCTCTATCAGTGCAAGCAGGCGCTCTATCGCTTCTTCTTCGGGAATATTCTTTTCCACACATTCCTTGCCTCGGTAGAGACTTATTCTGTTCCGCGCAGCACCCACATAGCCGTAATCGGCATCTGCCATCTCACCGGGTCCGTTCACTACGCATCCCATCACGCCTATTTTCAGGTGCTTCAGGTGCGAAGTGGCTTCCTTCACACGGCGCACGGTGGTCTGCAGGTCGAACATCGTTCTGCCACACCCCGGGCAGGAGATGAACTCGGTGCGTGTGATACGTTGGCGCGTGGCTTGCAGGATGGCAAAAGCCGCGTTTATTGTATCTAAGCCACAATGAGGTGCTTCGAACCAGATGCCATCGGCAAGGCCGTTCATTACAAGCGTGCCGAGGTCGATGGACGCCTTCAGCTGAGCCGTCTCAAGGTCGGTGTCGTCATAACTGTTTTTCAGCACCACCGGACACATAATGCCGGCATGGTCCAGCTCGTGGATAAAGCGCGTCTGGCTGCCAATCACGTCGCTGGGATCGGGTGTAACCGCAAGCACGGTGTCGGAGGTAATCTCGCCTATTTCACTCACAGGAGTCAATGCGTTTACCTCAAGAAGACGAAAATCAGGGGAATGATGATGTTCATCAACACAAATATCAGGCTCCGAAATTCTTGCAGCTTTAATGTTAAGCGATGAAAGCACCACCGGAGGCATTCCGCCACCGATAATTCCTTTACCAAACCAATTCCATGCCACCTTGCGGGTGATGCGGCGCGCAGGCATGAAAACGTTCGATTGTTCCGTGGAATCACCATGACGCTGACTCTCCACGTAGTCCACTATCTTGCGTGCCACGGGAATCTCCGCTTCAGGGTCTTCGCTGAGCGAAACACGGATAGTATCGCCGATGCCTTCGCTCAGAAGGGTGCCGATTCCAACCGCCGATTTTATCCTGCCATCTTCACCGAAACCCGCCTCAGTCACGCCCAGATGCAGAGGGAAGTGCATATTCTCGGCATCCATCGCAGCCACAAGCCGGCGCACGCTTTCCACCATCACCACCACATTCGATGCTTTCATGGATATAACCACCTGGCTGAAGCCCTCGGCGACGAACACACGCAGGAACTCCATGACGCTCTCCACCATACCAGCCGCAGTGTTACCGTAGCGACTCATGATACGGTCGCTCAGCGAACCGTGATTCACACCGAGCCGCACGGCGGTGCCATGCTTGCGGCACACGGCAATGAACGGAATCAACGCCTCGCGGATTCGCGCCAACTCGGCATCGTATTCCTCGTCGGTATATTCAATCTTCTTAAAAGACCTTGCCGGGTCCACAAAGTTGCCGGGATTTATGCGGACCTTGTCGGTGCGCTCGGCTGCAGCAAATGCCGCACGGGGATTGAAATGGATGTCTGCCACCAACGGAACTTCACATCCTCCTGCGCGCAACCGCTTCCTGATCTCGCCAATCGCCTCGGCTTCGCGAACGCCCTGAGCTGTGAGCCGCACTATCTCGCCGCCGGCTTCAAAGATACGCCGACACTGAGCCTCACTTGCCTCTATGTCGGTAGTGGTGGTGTTGGTCATGGATTGTATCCTGATGGGAAAATCGCTACCCATGCTCACATTTCCCACCTGAACCGATATCGTCTTACGTCTATCTTTCATATTTTCTTTACAGTTAATCAGTTAACAAGTTGACAAGCAAACAAGCCGATGCTTTCATTTCAACATCCTAATCAAAACTATCCGAACAATGATATGAGAGTTGACACACTGGCGAATCCCACGCAGAAACCTGCGAACACCTGCATAATGTTGTGCTGGCGAAGCACCAGCCTGCTCGTCCCCAATATGCCGCACAAAAATATGGTGCCGCTAAGGAGCCAGAACGTATTCAACGCGCCAAG
>JAGCVR010000093.1 GCA_017962285.1 Muribaculaceae bacterium
CCTTTGTTTGCGGCTTCGCTTCTGTTCATGGCACTGGCTTTGATGGTGGTGCTTGTGGTGAAGATGCCGCAGTTGCCGGAGTTGTGGCACATGGGCGACCTGAAGGGGTGGACTGCCTCGAACGGTGAGGATTTCGGTCTGCTTGGACTGGGCGCGTTTTTCAAGAAAAATCCGCTGTTCCCATGCCTGTTCATTACCATAGCCTGCGGTGCAATCAGTGGATTCCATGCCACGCAGAGCCCTCTGATGGCACGCTGCCTTAAAAGCGAGCGTCATGCGCGTGCCATATTCTATGGCGCAATGATAACCGAGGGCATTGTGGCTCTGATTTGGGCTGCGGTGTCGTCTTATTTCTTCTATTATGGCGGCTGGCGCGAAGTGGTTCCCGAAGAGACGGTGAATGCTTTCCTGGCTCAGGCCGGTGCTGCCGACGGACGCAGTCTGATACAGTATTTCAGTGCACCCGATGTGGTGAAACTTGTGTGCAGCGGCTGGCTCGGCATTGCCGGTGGCATATTGGCAATACTTGGTGTGGTAGCCGCCCCGATAACCAGCGGTGACACGGCGTTCCGCAGCGCACGCCTCATAATTGCGGATTTCCTGCATCTTAGCCAGAAGCGCCCCATGAATCGCTTGTATGTGGGCGTGCCGATGTTCGCAGCGGCAATGCTGCTGCTTTTGTGGCAAGTAGGAAACCCCGACGGATTCAACACATTGTGGCAGTATTTCGGCTGGTCGAATCAGTCGATAACGGTGTTCACGCTGTGGGCAATGACGGTTTATCTGGCGAGAAATGGAAGAAACTATGTGATAACGCTGATTCCGGCTGTGTTCATGACGGTGGTTTGCACGGTGTTCTTTGTGGTGTCGCCGTTGACGCTCGGACTCAGTACTTCTCTCACCCCATGGGTGACAGTGGCAGTGGTGCTGATTTCGTTCAGCTGGTTTTTTGCGTGGCTGCGCAAGAATAAACCCCGGATTTCCAAATAAAAGGAGTTAATAAGTTAATAAAAGAAAGTGCCCGGGTTCGGTTGCGGACCCGGGCACTTAGTGTTTATAGAAAATTTCGTAAAGTCTATTTAGCAATAAGGTTTACTTATCAGCGTCTTTCGGAGTCTCGATTGTGCAGACAGAAACGCGGTTCCAGTCGGGCTCTGCGAAGAAGTCGCCAACACCGAGGCCTTGAGCTGTGATGCGCGAAGAAGCGATTTTGTATTTCTTCACGAGCAGATCCTTAACGGTTGCTGCACGCTGGTTGGCGAGGCGTTCGTTGATTTCCTTGCTGCCTTCGGGAGAAGCGTAACCCTTGATGTCAACCACTGCCTTCGGGTGATTCTTCATATAGATTGCAACGCGTTCCACGTTCGGCATCTGGTCTCGGGATACGTTCGACTTGCCCTGAGCGAAGAATACGTTGTTAACCAGAGTTTCGCCACCCATTTGAGTCTTAACCACTTCCACAACATCGGGCTTGCGGTTGAGACATTCGTCGAGGTCGGCCTGCAGCTTGGCGTTCTTTGCATTGGCAGCATCGAGTGCCGAGTTGCACTGAGCGAGCTGGTTGCGGAGGTCGTTAACCCTGGCGTTAACTTCGTCGAGGTCTTCCTGAGTGTACTTCTTGGGGCAAAGAGTCATGTAGTGCTTGCCGTTGCTGTTCTTGAAGTGGTAAGTGAGGCCAGCCTCAAGTTCAACCATTGCGTAGTTTGCGTTGAATTCGCTCTTGTTCTGTGGGTTGAGGTGACCCATGTACCAAACCACTGCTGGTTTCAGAGCCAACGTCCACGCTTTGCTTTCGCCCAGGTTCAAGCCAATGTTAAGCCCGGCCTTTGTGTACCAGGAGTTCTGGTCTTCGCGTTGATAGCTGGGATAGTAGGCGTGAGCCCATCCTGCTCCCAGGTGAGCTTCAACGTCAAGGAAACGAGGCTCGCCTTTGTAGCGGAGAAGAAGGTTTGTGAGGTTGAATGTGGTGAACAAGCCCACGAGCTGATGGTCGAACACGTTGTCGCTCTTTCTGTCCCAGATGTGGGTCAATGGCTCGCTGTGACGCCAGCTCGAAGTGTTCACGGTCCATTCACCTTCCACACCCAGTCCCCAGTAAGTGGTGATTTGCTTGCGGATTTCCACGCCGGCAATGCCACGAGCATTGGGGAAGAAACGGAAATGCTGATACGGAGAAACCATACCACCCTTGAGCGTAATTGACCAGTTGTCGGTGAATTTACTGCCCTGAACGGTTACCTGTGCCTGAGAAGCGATGACGCTGAGCACAAGTGCCAATGTTAATAATAATTTTTTCATCATTACGTAGTTTTAAAAAATATTTATTTACCTAATATTCCTAAATAATTCACAAATATACTAAGTTTTAACAGAATTTACAATAAAAAAACATAAAATATTCATCAGTTTGATTGATTTGAGCGATTTTTGCGGAAATATCGGCACAGATTGGAAGTACTGATTGCTATTTGAAAAAAAATCACTACCTTTGTAAACTTTTACTTTTAATTAAGGTGTTGTGGCGTTATATGGAAACAATAAACAAGCAATATAAACCGCTGGCAGGACTCACGCTTCAGGAACTGCAGAAAGTTACCGCCGATTTGGGGATGCCGCGCTTCGTGGCTTCCCAGATTGCCAATTGGATTTATGTGAAGCGCGTGGACAGCATCGCCCGCATGGCGAATATCTCAAAGGCGAACCGTGCCCTGCTCAGCGAGAAATACTGCGTGGGGCTCACCGCTCCGAGCAATGCTCAGATGAGCGAAGACGGCACGGTGAAGTATCTGTTCTCCGTGGGCGACGACAAGGAAGTGGAGGCTGTGCTTATTCCGGAAGATGACCGCAACACGCTCTGCATCTCTTCGCAGAAAGGCTGCCGCATGAATTGCTATTTCTGCATGACAGGCCGTCAGGGTTGGCATGGCAATCTCACCGCCAACCAGATTATTAATCAGGTGCTTTCGGTCCCCGACAGCGAAGCCATCACCAATGTGGTGTTCATGGGCATGGGAGAGCCTCTCGACAATCTCACCGAAGTGCTAAAGGCTATTGAGATAATGACCGCCGAGTGGGGTTTCGCATGGAGTCCCAAGCGCATCACGGTATCGACGGTGGGGGTGAAACCCGCGCTGAAAACACTGGTTGAGCAGACAAGCGTACACATTGCCGTGAGCGTTCACAACGCCATTGCGGAAGAACGGCAGTCGCTCATGCCTATCCAGAAGCTTTATCCCATCAAGGATGTGATGGAACTTCTCGGCAAATACGACTTTGCCCATCAGCGGCGCCTGTCGGTGGAATACATCATGTGGCAATGGTTCAACGACGACGTTAAGCACGCCGAGCTCCTCCGGGAAATCCTGCCGAGCACCGATGTGCGCGTGAACCTTATCCGCTACCACATGATTCCCGATGTGCAGAAACTGCGCACCTCGAGCGATGAGCGAATGGCTATGTTCCGCGACTACCTCAACGGACACGGCATCACCTGCACCATCCGCCGCAGCCGTGGCGAGGACATCGCCGCCGCGTGCGGAATGCTTGCCGGCAAGGTGAAGAACGAAGAGGAGAACGAAAAGACCACTCCAGTTAAGAAATCAAACAAGAAATCAAATAAAAATCAATAAACTAAAAAACTGTACTAATGAAACGATTTTATTTATTTGTGGTAGCAGCGGTTTGCGCTTTCAGCGCATCTTATGCTGCTGTTCCAAGCGGCTACTATTCGTCTGCCGAGGGCAAAAAGGGGTAAGCCCTTCTTACCCAACTCTACAACATTATTAACTCCCACACGAAAGTTTCCTATGACGGATTATGGGACCTTTACAAAACCAGCGACAAGATTACAAAAACTGTCAACGGAACGGCTACCGACTGCTATTGGGACATGTATGCCACCACTTCTTTCCCCTTGGGGCAGAAACATTGCGGTAACTACAGCAAAGTTGGAGACTGTGTGAACCGTGAGCACTCATTACCCAAATCATGGTGGGGAAGCACAAAGGACGAACGCTACTCCGACGGATTTCACCTGTATCCTACCGATGGATATGTAAATAACCAACGTGCTAGCTATCCGTTCGGCGAGTGTGCAAATGGAGAATATGTGGAACCCCAAGGAACCAACCGACCTTTAGGAAAGTTAGGGACAAGCACTTACAGCGGTTATACAGGTAAGGTGTTCGAACCCGACGATGAATACAAGGGCGATTTCGCGCGCACATATTTCTATATGGTCACTTGCTACAACAACACTGTGGCCAACTGGAACAGCCCCATGCTCGCGGAAAACAAATATCCGGCTTTCACCACTTGGGCAATGAATATGCTTCTCGAATGGCACCGCCAGGATCCCGTGAGCGAAAAAGAGATTAACCGTAACGAGGCCGTTTACGCCAAGCAGCGCAACCGTAACCCTTACATCGACTACCCCGAACTCGCCGAGCATGTGTGGGGCACCCAGACCTCAGTAGGTTGGGTTCCCGGTGGCGTTTCCACAACACCGGTGCTCATTCATCCTGCCGCAACGTCAACTTTAGACCTGGGAATTGCGCCCATTAACACCACTCTCTCCGGAACCATCACCGTTAAGGGACAAAATCTCACCAAAGACCTCACTGTCAGCCTCAGCGGCAACCACAGCTTCAAGGTGAACGGAACAAATGGCAATACCACCATCACCGCTGCTGATGCCAACAATGGTGTAACCCTTAATGTGACGTTCATTTACGCAGCAGCAATCACCGCCACAAACACTCTCACCATCAGCAGCAGCGAAGTGAGTGCTACAGTATCGCTTATGGCACAAGTTGTGGACGGCATACCCGCACAGGCCGCCACCAACGTTACCGATAATTCGTTCACCGCAAACTGGACCAATGTGAGCGGTTCGAGCGCAACATATCAACTCTATGTTTACGATTCTGCCGATGGTGTGCTCGACGGATATCCCAAGAACGTGACTGCTTCGGCGCAGTCCTACAACGTTACCGGTCTGGATGCCAACACCACCTATAAATATAAACTCACTTACAGCACCATAGAATCGAATGTGGTTACCGTCACTACTCTCGTTCCGACTCCGGTTATCGGCATCTCGGAACCAACTGCAGGCCTTACAATCTCGTGTGCGCCGGGTGAAGCGTCACCGATTCTTGAGGCTTCTGTTTACACAGAGAATATTACCGAGGACGTGGATGTGGACGTAACGGGCAACTTCGAACTCAGTCTGAACAAAACCACCTGGGCACAGTCCATTACCATTGATCCGGAAGGTGAGACGTTCTATGTGCGCATTAAAGACACTTCCTCTGCCGGCACTTTCAACGGAACCATCACAGCAAGCACCTACAGCCTCGACGGCACCAACATAGATGTTACCGGTATCGTGGCCGAGGCTAAGACATTTATCGAAGACTGGGAGGACCTCACCACAGGTGGCTACTGGACCAAGGAAGTGCAAGGAAACATGTGCAGCTGGAATTTTGACAATGCCGGTATCTGGGCTGATACGCACAAAAACGGCGGACTATCGTGCCGTTTCGGAAAGAACGCCAATTCGTCGATTTACATGCTCGAGGACAAACTGAACGGAGCAAGTACGGTATCGTTCTATGCGGCAAAATGGAGCGACAGTGAGGCTACGCCGAAGTTCGACGTAATGATTTCCACCGATGCCGGAACCACATGGACCGCTATAGCCCAGGATGTGGAACTGGATGCTACATGGAAACAGTACTCGTATTCCGATCTGAAGATTCAGGGCAATGTGCGCCTGAAAATCCAGCAGACTGCAGGTGCCCGTTTCAACATCGACGACATCTCAATCACCGACTACAAGGTGTCCACCATCATTGAGAACGTGGTGAACAACCGCACATGGGATGCCTATGCCAACGGACGCTATATGATTCTGGAATCGTCGAAGGCTACCGACTTTGAGGTTTACGACATCGACGCTCGTCTTGTGAAGCGCATCACCTCAAATGGCCGCACCAGCCTCACGCTGCCGGTTGGAATGTATATCGTGAGTGCCGACGGTGCTTCCAAGAAAGTGATAGTGAAGTAAA
>JAGCVR010000094.1 GCA_017962285.1 Muribaculaceae bacterium
CACACCATATCCAACGCTATCCCAACCAGCATTTCCTCATTGGTTGCTACCATTCAGAAGAACAATTGGCTTGGATTATGGGCGAGAACGACAAAGGCACCAACCTTTACAATGTCCGCCTGAAACGCCGTGGAGATACGGCTCGCGACGGAGCATTGCCACCCACGTATCTTGCCGGCATGGACGTGAAATTCGTAATCCTTTATGAATATGGTGCCGAGAACCAAGGTTACCGCGTTTTCCACGTCCACCACCACGCCACGATGAACGAGGAGCGTATGCGCCAAGCCTTGTATCCCATTCCTCAAGGAAATTATTTCTGTTATGTGTTTGATGAAGAAGTTCAACTTTCGACAAGAATTAACTTGCCAGATATTGTTTTGAATGCCAAATCGTCGGCAGATTATGTAGATGGGATGCCGATATTCTTGACTGGTGAGGAACTAATAAAGTATAAGGAATAGTTTCATGACCGACCGCCTCTCCACTGCCCAACGCCATCGCTGTATGTCGCACATACGCAGCCGCAACACCAAGCCCGAAATCAAGGTGAGGCAGTGGTTGTGGCAACACGGCTACCGCTACCGCCTGTGCGTGAAAGGCGTGCCCGGCAAGCCCGACATCGTGATGCGCAAGTACCGGACGGCCATTTTTGTGAACGGCTGTTTTTGGCACGGACACGATATAAAGTGGAAAACTGAAAACGGAAAACTGAAAGGTGGGGACGCTCTGCGTGCGTCCGACACGGAGAACGGCGAGTGGAGAATTGAGAGTTCCAAATGTTGCAAGATTCCTCAGTCTAATCGGGAGTTTTGGGTGAATAAGATTCGGCGGAACCAGGAGCGCGACCAGCAGAATTACCAAGTGCTGCAAGAGAATGGTTGGCAGGTGCTGGTCATCTGGGAGTGTCAGCTGAAAGCTTCCGTCATTGAACATACCATGCGGCAAGTGGAAGTCAGTCTGCAGGATTACTACCTCAAAACGCTGAACCGCAAAGCCGTGGCCTACATCCACGTTGAGGAGGCAGACTTGCCCATCGCTGCAGAAGAATCATTAGAATACAATTAACCAATAAATCACACAACTATGAAAAAACTATTATTATTTGCCTTCGCCGCCCTATTGCTTGCGGCATGCCAAGATTCAGAAAAACAACTGCGCCAACGTGCAGCCGAATTGTGCCAATACATTCCCGACCACGAACTGCAGGAGGCTGCGAAACCGTACATGACAGCCGACTTCCACGCCGTGCTCGACACCATGTTCAACCGACTTCCCGAGTTTGAGGGCATGGACCACGAATGGCTCTACTATTTTGTAACCGGCAACGGTGGCACCACCGCCGATTTTGAAGTTAGCAGCGTAGAACTGACCGACAAAACCCATGCCGTGGCTACACTCAAGGTGCGTCAGAAGTGGGAAGACGGCTCCTTTGACGAAGCATCCGGTGTGGTAGAACACCAACTCTATATGGAAAAAGTGGATGGAAAATGGCTCATTGCTGACTTCGACGGACACAAGGCCGAATGCATCCGCCATATCGCCATCAACAAGAAAGAGCAAGCCGTGCGAATGGCCATCAGCGACTACCTGGTGAAGGAAATCGGCGAGCAATACAAGAAAGGCGAGATCTGCATCCCCATGATAATGATGGTGCACGAAGAAGACGCACTCTTCATGGGCGACTTCTGGGTATTATGGTACAACGTCAATGGCGACACGCTGAAGTGCGTCTCCGGCGGCAACCACGCAGGCCTGATGACCTTGACCAAAAACGGCGACCAATGCAAGGTAACCGGCTTTGAGCAGACCGTGGATGGGGCCGGCAACGAAGCCAGTGCCCAACGTATCTTCGGCGACTATTTCGACATCTACCAGAACATCCATTCCAACGAGACTCTCCGCGAAACCGTCCGCAAAGAGCAACTGCGCGAGTATGTCAACCAACACAACCTCAATGTAAACCACTACCAAGACTACGGCTGGGATGCGGTTGAATTTTAGCAATTCATAATGCACAATTGAGATTGAAAAGGAGAATGACCTACCCATCGCAGCAGAAGATGCTATAGAATACAATTCATTAATAATCACACCTATGAAAAAAACATTTTTGATTTTAGCCGCTGCCATGCTGATGGTTGCCTGCGGCACGCCCCAAAAGCAGGACTCTAACGCAGAGACCACCACGCCCGACACCCTGACCACCACCACCGACACAGCCGCATTCCACGATTTCGACTATGTGAACGAATTTAACGGCAACCCCTTCACCTGGTTCAAGGACGGAGGACTGCTGCTGGCCGTCGGCGATAAGGAACACCACAACGCCATGACCATCGGCTGGGGCGCACTGGGCAATGTGTGGGGCTACGAGGTGAACACCATCACCGTCTATGTGGCACCCGCCCGCTATACCTACGAGTTTATGGAGAAATACCCCTACTTCACGGTGATGACCTTCGACGACAACCACAAGGACATTCTCAGCTATATGGGCAGCCATAGCGGTCGCGACGGCAATAAAGAGGAAGCCCTCGGACTGCATGTGGCCTACACCGAGCACGGCACTCCCTACTACCTGGAGGCCTCAGAAGTGTACGAGTGCGAAATCATCTACCGCGACCAGTTCGACCGCAACGGCTTCGGCGATGTGCCCACCAAACGCTACGAGAACTTCCCCGCCGGCATCCACCACATGTATATCGGCAAAATTTTAAGCGCTAAAAGAAAATAACACATCTTCCACAATAGACTAAAACAATGAAACAGAAGAATTTACGCTGGATATGGCTGCTATTATTCGCCCTTGCACTCATCTGTGCAACCGTTTTGTGCCAATCCAAAGAGAGAGCTTCTCATACGACTGACCTCTGCGCAACGCCGCAAGAGGCTGCTAGCGAGGAGATTGTCCTGTCGGACGAGTGCAGCGACTTTGTCAACATCACCGACATCATCCCGGATGTCATCCTCGAAATCCGCTACTTCAGCACCTATAACTTCGTGGGCACCCGCATCGACGGCTACCTGCAACCTACAGCGCTGATGACACGCCGCGCCGCCGACAGTCTGAAAGTCGAGAGCGACTAGCTGAAAGCACAGGGCTACCGCCTGAAAATCTACGACGCCTACCGCCCACAGTGCGCCGTTGACCATTTCGTGCGCTGGGCCGCCGACCCCAACGACACGCTCATGAAGGCCTACTTCTACCCCGACCTCGACAAGAAAGTGCTCTTCCCGCAAGGCTACATCTGCGAGCACAGCGGCCACACCCGCGGCTCCACCGTGGACCTGACCCTGTTCGACATGAACACCGAAAAAGAACTGGACATGGGCGGCACCTTCGACTGGTTCGACTGTGAGAGCCATCCCGACTTTGGCGGCGACCCCGACAGCAGCACGCTGAACGCCAACAGCCCCCTCACCGCCGAGCAGTTCAACAACCGCCTCATCCTGCGCCGCGCCATGCTGCGCCACGGCTTCAAGCCCATCAACACCGAGTGGTGGCACTTCACCCTGAAAGAGGAACACTACCCCGACACCTACTTCACCTTCCCTGTGAAGC
>JAGCVR010000095.1 GCA_017962285.1 Muribaculaceae bacterium
CAGGATATTATACCGAAGGGGAAAGCTACATAAGCAGCTATGGAACAATAACGCGAGTATATAAAGGAACAACTGGACTTAAATTCGGTTCATCTTCCGCTACTGGTACTTTCACCATTAATCTTGCGTCGGCAGCTCAGCTAAATGCCACAAAACTGATAGTAAGGGCAAAATCCTACGCCGATAACACCTCAACTGTCCTGACTGTTAATAACACGGACATCACACTTACCGGTGGTCAGACATTGACTGACTATGAGATACCTCTTGACGGGAGCCAATTAACTTCAATCACTTTCAGCTCCAATTCTGGCAACACACGACTCTACCTTAAAGCCGTTACAATTTCCGCAGAGGCAGAGACCAAGTGCCGGGCCGTTTCGTTTGATCCCGCGGACGGGACGAACTTTGTGGGTCAGCTGACGGTAACTCCGACAAGTACTGAAGGCTCCACCATCACATATACCATTACGAACAACAGCACCAACGCCACTGTGACAAGCGGCAGCGTGGCAAGCGGCAGCTCGTTTACCTACAACGCCCCGGCAGGGAGCGAAGGCACCACCTACACCGTGAGCGCCACCGCCACCAAGGCGGGCCTTGACCCAAGCGACGCAGCCACAGCAACCTATACCTGCGTGGCTCCCGCCAACGTTACGGCAAGTCCGGCAGCTGGCACAATCTACACCACCACCAGCGTGGAACTGTCGTGCGCAACCGATGGTGCAACAATCTATTACACCACCGACGGCAGCACTCCGACCACCAGCAGCACTGAATACGACGGCACCCCCATCAGCGTTTCGGGAACCACCACCATCAAGGCGATAGCCGTGAAGAATGGCATGGTAAGCTCGGTGCAGGAATTCGAATATGAGTTCGAGGTGGGTCAGCCCACATTCAGCCCCAACGGCGGAACGCACGACCAGAGCGTGACGGTGACAATCTCCACCGCCTCGACCGGCGCTACAATCTACTACACCACCGACGGCAGCGAGCCAACCACCAGCAGCAGCGTTTACTCGGAGCCACTGACGTTCACCCGCACCACAACGCTCAAGGCGATAGCAGTGCTGAACGGCGTATCGTCGGAAATGAGGGTTGCAACCTTCACCGTGAACAAGGCTTCGGGAGTGACCACACTCTGGAGCGAGGCATTCGACGGTTGCAGTTCGGGCACCGGCCCAGCATCGTGCACAGGCACGGGCACAGCAACCTACGCATACGTGAACGGAGGCAGCGACACCAAGATTTATGCCGAGTCCCTTGCCGGCGGAACTTCGCCTGAGCTGCTCATCGGCAAAAGCGGCGGCTCAATGACAGCGACCATTACCCTTCCGGCAGGCACAAGCGGCGACCTCACGCTGCGCTTCCTCGAGAACGGCGACCGCATTTCTGTAACCTCTTCGACGACCGACGTGACAGTGGGAACACTGAGCTACAACTCATCTTCGAAGCAGGCAGAAGTAACAATCAGCCTGGCAAGCGCCACCACAGAGCTTGTGCTGGAGTTCTCCAACACCAACTCAAGCAACGTGCGCGTGGACAACTTCATGCTGACCAAGGTCACTCCAGCCGTTCCCGACCCGGTTATCAGCCCCGAGTGCGGCACCTACGACAACGTGCAGACGGTGACCATCACCTGCGACGATGAGGATGCCACCATCTACTATACTACCAACGGCGACACCCCGACCGACGGAAGCACCGAATACACCGGTGCCATTACGGTATCGAACTCGCCTACTACCATCAAGGCGATAGCCTACGATGAAGACGGCATCTACTACAGCGATGTGGCAGAAGCCACCTACACGCTGAAGGCAGGCACCCCCAACCCCACCGCAGTGGAGACCCAGGAAATCAACGCCAGCCTGAGCTACAAGGCACAGTCCACGACCGAAGGCTCCACCATCTGGTACACCCTCGACGGAACCGACCCTGTAGTGGGTAGCAGTGACTTCGTTTCAAACGGCAGCTTCATCACCATCGACCACACCTGCACGCTGAAGATGATTGCAACCAAGACAGGATTCGTGAACAGTGAGATAAAGACGATAGCATGGACCTACATCCCGGTACTGTCGCCACAGTTCACACTGGCTCCGGGCACCTACACCGACGCCCAGGGCACCTACATCATGGAAGATACCGACGACGCCACGGTTTACTACACCATCAGCTACGACGGCACTGAGCCCGCCGACCCGACCAACGCCAGCACGCTCTACGCCGTGAACACACGCATTGAGTTGCCGATCGGCACCACCATCATCAAGGCGATAGCCTACAACGGACTGGGTGAGTACTCGAACGTGACCCGCGCACAGTATATCTGCAACCAGGGCAACTACGAACTTCGCATCACCCCGAGCAGCGGCTCTTACGTGAGCGCCGTGGATGTGAGCATCCTCGAAGAGCACAAGGTGGGCAGCTCGCTCATTTACTACACCCTCGACAGCACCGACCCGAGCAGCAGTGGTACGGCTGTAGAATATGACGGCACCCCGATAACCATCAGCAGCAGCTGCACGCTGCGCGTGTACGGTATTGACGAGCACGCCGTTGCTGCCAAAGGCACCTACTCCACATCGGCAACCTACCGCATAGGAGTCCAGGCTCCTGAATTCTCACCGCTGAGCGGCAGCACCCTTGAATACAAGGGCGACCAGGACATTCAGATATTCAGCACCACGCTCAACGCCAAGATTTACTACATCATCAGCAACAGCGCGGCGCCAGCCGACCCGACCAAGACCACCGGCACGCTCTACACCGGCAGCAACAGCGACCTGAAAGACCTGTCGGTAGGCACCTACTACATCAAGGCTATAGCCTACGTGGGGGACGAGGCATCGGCAGTGAGCTCGGGCGAGTTCCATGTGTCAACCGAGAGTACCGGTCTGCTCAACGTGGCAGCCCTGAACAACTACGGCCATGCCGAATCCAGCAGCTACATCCCATTCCAGAACCCGATACAGATCGTGTTCATGGACCGCTACCTTAACGGATACGACTCCAACCCGGCAAACGACACCCTGCAGTATGCCTATATTCGCGACAACAGCGGCTACGGTATCATCTACTTCGGTAATCCACGTAAGGCCTATGGAGCAGGGAAGACCCACTTCGAAATGGGCGACTGGATCGACGGTACGCAGGTGAGCGGACACATCTCCAACTGGAGCAGCGGACTCCCTGGCCGTTATCAAATGGGTGATGCAACTGGCGGAATCAACTCATGGCCAACCTCGACAATCGGCCATACCGACATCCTGCCTGAAGAGGTTACAATAGCCGAAATCAACAGCGGCGACGAAGGCACCGACAACCTCTGGGCACACTATGTGCACGTTAAAAATACCGACGTGAGAGTGCTCAGGAAGAACAGCGAGCGCTGGCAAGGAATAGTGAAAGAAGAGCTTACCGGCGACTCGTGCGTTTACTACGATTCGTTCTATCTGCACGATGACAAGGATGCCAGCTACTGGAACAGTCAGCCTGTGCACCGCACATTCGACATTGCGGGCGTGGTGGTTTACTACAGCGGCCTGAGCGGCTACGCAAGCAACTTTGAGTTAGCGCCAATCGCGTTCGAATACACCGACATGCCACAAATCACTCCCGCCGGAGGCCATAAGGCTGGTCCACTGAACGTAACCATCGGCTTCTACAGCGATGTGCCCAACGCCGACAAGGATGGTGTGAGCTTCTACTACAAAACCAGCACCATGGACGACTACGCGCTCTACACCGGACCGTTCACCGTGCGCAGCACCACCACCGTGGAGGCCTACAGCGTACGTATCAGCGAAATCACCGGCGAAGAACTGAGGTCGCTTGTTGTGAGCGAGGATTATCTCTTCGACCAGGTGGAACGACCTGTAATCTCGCCTGAGAGCAAGGTATTCACCAAGAACGAGCCCGTGAGCGTGACAATCACTTGCGAGACACCGAGCGCAATAATCTGGTACACCACCGACGGAACCGACCCGCTGTCGGCATCGGGAACCCGTCAGAGATACATCCCGGGCGAGACAGTGATCACCATCACCGAGAGCACCACCGTGCGCGCCATCGCCACGAAGGGAACAGTATCCTCGACCGAGGCAGAATCGCGCACCTACACCCTGGTGAAGGACAACGGCATCAAGTATGTGCTGGTGAAGAACGTGGGTGATCTGGCCGACGGCAGCACTTACGTGATAGTGAACCAACTCTATTCGGTGGCAATGAGCAACAACCAGAAGACCGCCAACCGCGACGCCGTGGCAGTTACGCTGAGCGGCGCCAGCAATGACACCGTTCACGTTAACGAAGACGTGGCACGCTTCACGCTGACCGCAAGCGGCGGTGGCTGGAACCTCTACACCGAAGACGGCGAGAGCACCGCACACGGATACCTGAGCGCCGGCGTGGCAAGCCAGAACCAGCTGCTCACCAGCGCTACAGCCAACGACGAGACCCTCGCCACGATAGCGATTGACCCGACCGACTATCACGCTACAGTGACGTTCACCGACAAGGGTGGTTCGACCCGTTATCTGCGCTACTTCCGCAATTCGAACCTCTACAACCTCTATACATCGGAGACGAGCAACACACGTCCTGTGTTCATCTACAAGCGTGAGGTTACAGACCTTGCCGACATCGTGAAGAACGGTAAGATTGGCAACCAGTACACCGTAGCCGACGACATCGTGGGTGTGTTTGTTCCCGCAAATGATCCCGACGCGCTCTATGCGAAAGACTTGAACAAGAGCCGCTTCCGTCAGTACAACGACAAGGGAGCGAAGGACTATCTGCACGACGTGATGGGAATTGAGACAGCTGCACTCGACTACGACCAGAGTACATGGATACGCATCACCGGTCTGCCCAATCCTAGCTATTTCGAAGGCAAGATTATCCCTGGCGGAACACTTGCCGGACACCTCCGCAACAAGATTAATCCGGAATTCGAGTATGACAGCGGAACGACACTGCCTACCGCAGGCGACGCATCGTCCTACACACACCAGACCTATACCCCAGCCAACTTCATGGGCGAATACCTGACCGGCAACCACAACATTGAATACTTCTTCGTTGTTCCCAAGCCGCATGAGTATGTGAAGGTTGTTGGTGCCGTGTATGCAGGTGAGAACCAGTTCTTCGTTCCCGAACCCGACGACGAGACGAACGAGAACCTGGCAGGTCTTGAAGGCGGCTTCTCGGTTGACTGGAGCATCCTGAATGTTGAAGGCTCCGTTCCTACGGGAATCTCTACCGGCGAGAGCTATGAGATGGAAGGTATCGCATACGCTCTGAGCAGCGGTGGCAGCGGCAGCGGCGTTCGTCGCCGTACGTCAAGCGCCAGCAACTCGCTGAAGCTGAAACCCACCAGCATCGAGATCACCGACCCGGTTACCGGAGTTGACGGTGTGGATGTTGCCCGCAAGGTAGTGGGCGTACGCTACTACAACATGAACGGTATGCAGAACGACCGTCCGTTCGAGAACTCCATCAACGTGATGGTGATCACCTACGACGACGGCAGCACCGTTTCCCGCAAGATAGCATTCTAACTTGGAAAACATTGAATAGCGGTGGCGCGGCTCACGATGGGCTGCGCCACTTCTTTTTTGAGCGGGAGGCAGGGAGGGCTGGGTGAGCGAGACTGCGTCTCGCCGTACGGGGACATCTCCGCCGATGACAAGGGAAGGACTGGTGGCAGCGCCGGAGGGGCGACGGGGAGGAAGTGAAGATTTTTTTTGCATAATCGCTGGGGTTTTGTATCTTTGCAGTCAGAAATTTTAAAACCAGGAATTATGAGAAATCTGATTATCATCATCGCAACACTGGCAGTAGCCATGGCAGGCACATCGTGTCTGCGCAACGACCAGGCGGAGAAAGAACGCGCCATGCAGGACTCGCTCAACCGCGTGCTGGGCGACTCACTGGCGACGGCACTCGCCGAAAAAGACAGTCTGATGGTTCTGATGAACGACATAAACGACGGCCTCAACGAAATCAAGAACATTGAGAACATAGTGGCTCAGGGCAACATCGGCGCCGAGACACCCGACCGCCGCGCCAAACTACGCGAGGACATCATCCTGATAAGGCAGTCGATTGAGAAACGGCGCGAACGCCTCGCCCAACTGGAGGCAAAACTCGCCAACAGCAGCAACTACAGCGCCGAGATGCAAAAGACCATCGAGAACCTGAAGAAACAGCTCGAGGACCAGCAATCGACCATCGAGAACCTGACCAAGGAACTTGAGGCAGCGCATGTGCAGATTGGCGCGCTCAACACGCGCGTGGACTCGCTTCGCACCGAGAACGCCGCCGAAGCGGCAGCCAAGCGTCAGGCACAGGAGGAGTCGGCACGGCTCACGACCGAGCTGAACACGTGCTACTTCGTGGTGGGCACGAAGAAAGAGCTCAAGGACAACAAAATCATTGAGACCGGCTTCCTGCGCAAGACCAAGATCATGCAGAGCGACTACGAGAAATCCTACTTCACACGCGCCGACAAACGGACGCTGAACGAGATTCCGCTGCGCAACAAGAAAGCCCAGGTAATGAGCAAGCACCCCACCGGCACCTACGACATCACGCAGGACGAGAACGGGCTGAAGACGCTGCGCATCCTGGACAAGGAGCGTTTCTGGGAACTGTCGAACTTCCTGATTGTGAAGGTGGGATAATTTCCCCGCTTTTAACGATATCACAGGGGCTGGCACCAGTGCGGTGCCGGCCCTGTGTTTTTAAATGGGAGGGATGGGTGAGCGAGACTGCGTCTCGCCGTACTGGGACACCGCCGCCGAGGGCAATGTGGTCGCCCGTCGGGCGAAATCCTTCTTAGTGCTCCAGATGACTTAGAACTCTCAGCACACTCAGGGGGGGCGCAAGGGGGTGTGCAAATGTTTATGGCGGATGTGCAAATGTTTTGAATTTGCAGCAAAACAAGCAATTAATGACGCGAAAACACCAAAATTTGCGATATTTTTCCTATCTTTGCAGCCGAAAAATTTCAGACAAATGAAAAGAGCTATCAAGTTACGGATTTTGTTTTGGACGATGACAGCGGCAATGCTGCCCCTGATGACATCGTGTTTCAAGGAAGAACCATTCAACGCCGAGTGCGACATTGAGACAGCGTGGGTGGAAGTTGAGAACGTGGACGACGTGTTCTACCACGAGAGCGACGCCAAAGTAAACGTGATTTACGCCAGCAGCACGGTGATATTCAACGTGAAGCCCGAGGCCGACGTCACGGCGATGTCGCCAATGTTCAACCTTACCGAAGGAGCCACGATTTCGCCCGCCAACGGCTCGACGCACGACTTCAGCGGAGCCGGCGTGCAATATACCGTGACATCGCAGGACGGGAAGTGGAAACGCACGTATCTGGTGCGGTTCGTGCGCCCATACAACCTGGTAACGGATGAGATAAAGATGGATTTCGAGAAATTCGAGCTTGAGCCGAAGAATCACAAATTTTACGAGTGGCATAGCGAAGACGGCACCGACGGTGACTACTGGGCAAGCGGCAATGCCGGCTTCAAGCTGAGCAAAGCCACCGCGAAACCGTTTGACTATCCCACGGCTCCACTGCTCGAAGGGTACGAAGGCAACGGCATCATCCTCACCACCCGCGACACCGGTCCCCTGGGCAAGGCCATGGGCAAGCCCATAGCATCGGGCAACCTGTATCTTGGCGTGTTCGACGTGACCTACGCGCCATACAAGGAACGCACACTGGAATGCACCAAATTCGGCATCCGCTGGAACAAGCGTCCGGTGAAGATGACAGGCTACTACAAGTATAAGGCCGGCGACAAATTCATCGACAGAGACTTCAACGAAATCGACCGCAAGGATGTTGGTTCGTTATATTCGGTACTCTACCGCAACCACGACAAGAACGGAAACGTGGTGGTTCTTGACGGCGCCGACGTTCAGACCAACGAGAACATCGTGGCTATCGCGAAAGTGAAGGACGTTCATGAAACCGACGAATGGACCTATTTTGAGGTGGAATATGAATACAGCGAGGACATCGACTTTGACCTGCTGGAGAAATACGGCTACAACTTCACCGTGGTATTCGCATCGAGCGTGAAAGGCGACCTGTTTGAGGGCGCAATCGGTTCCACACTCTGCGTGGACAAGGTGAGAGTGATATGCAAGACTAAAGAAAGCCAAGAAGAGGAGGACGTAGAATGAAACGGCACCTTACAGCCATAATATCGCTGATTATAGCCACAATGGCACTGAGCGCCGAGCCGCTTTCGGAAGCCGGCGACGTGCATCTGATAGCACGAGTGGGCTACAACATCGGCGGCACCGCCCCACTTCCCATGCCCCCTGAAATCCGCAAGCTCAACAGCTACAGCCCGCGTTTCAGCCCGTCGGTGGGCTTCGACATGGTGAAGAACTGGTCTTCACGTTGGGGCACGCTCCTGGGTGTGCGCGTGGAGAACAAGGGCATGTATGAGGACGCCAACGTGAAGAACTACTACATGGAACTCACAAAGGGAGGCGAAAGTATCGCCGGAAACTTCACGGGCGACGAGACCACATACGTTCGCCAGTGGATGGTAACCGTACCGCTGGCAGTGACGCTTAACGTCCGCAAGGTGATGTTCAAGTTCGGCCCATACGCGTCGGTGGTTTTCAACCATGACTTCAGCGGCTGGGCACACAGCGGCTATCTGCGCGTGGATGACCCAACGGGCGACAAGGTGATGCTTGGCGAAGAAGAGGGCGAACGCGGCGACTATGACTTCAGCGACTCGCTGCGCGACGTTCAGTTTGGAATGCAGCTCGGCGCCGACTGGCAGATAGGCAGGCACTGGGGTGCGTATGCCGACTTGTCGTGGGGCGTGACGGGAATCTTCAACGGGCGGTTCAACACCATACGGCAGACGCTCTACCCCATCTACGCCACAATAGGTGTGGTTTACCGCATCAAATAAAAGAAAAGAGATAATTTATATATGGGCTTCGCCGGTTTGTTTCCGGTGAAGCCTGTGTTTTTGGGGAGCTGGGAGAGCTGAGCCTTCTGGGAGTACTGAGTGAGCTGGACTGCGTCTCGCCGTACGGGGACAACGCCGCCGGTGGCGACTTGGTGGCTCTGGTATGTGCAAATGTTTTAGTGATATGTGCAAATGTTTTGAATTTGCTGCAAAATAGGCAATTAGTGGCAAAAAAATATCAAAATTTGCGATATTTTTCCTAACTTTGCACCCGATTAAAAAGAAAACAATAATTTAAACAGATAAGTTATGAAAAAGATTTTTACACTTATTGCAGCGATTGCAACAATGATGAGCAGTTTTGCCACTAACTACACAGGCACACTTACTGTCTCAATCAATGGTGAAGGCGGCGAATTGCCAGCTACCGTCAGTGTCACCGAAAATGGTGGCAAATACACCTTGAGCATTATGAACTTCATGCTCGATGAATTCACACCCGTGGGCAACATCGTGCTCAGCGGCCTTGACGGAACCACCGCCGATGGTGTCACAACAATCAAGACCTCACAGACCGTGATGTTCGAAGCCGGCGACGACCCCAATGTGGGCGCCGATGAATGGCTGGGACTTATGCTGAACGAGATGGGCGGAGCCCCCACCCTTATGTCGGCAAAATTCGACAACACTAAAATATACACATCGCTTTTCATTGACATGAGCGACGCGCTGGGTCAGATAATTGACGTAACATTCTCAACCGATGATTACCCCGGATATTACCAGATTCCCAACTCGGGATTTGAAAACTGGTACAGCCTTTCAAAAACCGGCTACACAGGCCTTCTATCTACAGGTACGATAAGCGGCCAGGAGCCGACTCACTGGCATTCGTTCCTGTGTCATACCGGCTCGCAAGAAAAGTCGGCTACCGGCGTTAAGACGACACCAAGCACCGACGTGCGTCCAGGGTCAAAAGGAAGTTACAGCGCAAAGGTTACGCCATCAATGGCACGCAGCATTGCTCTTGCCAACGGAACAATCACAACCGGCCGTCTCAATGCCGGTTCCATGACCGCAGCCGATGCCACAGGCAACTATGCCTTCATGAAACTCAGCGACACCAACACAGATCCTAACGGCGACCCATTCTACGTGGAACTGAAAGCCCGCCCGGACAGTATCGTGTTCTGGTATAAGTTCACGGCAAACGATGCAACTTATAAATATGCCAGCGCTTCAGCCATCCTGACCAACGGCAACGAGGTTCATGACCCGAATATCGGTTCGTACGCGACCAATGTGGTGGCACACGCCAGCAACACAACCATTGGAGCCACAAGCAACTGGACCCGTCTTTCCATCCCATTCGTATATGCCCCCACATTGAACATAGTGAACAACAAGGGCAGTGTAACCGGTACCGCAACCGGTACCGCAACGGATGTGATGGGTATTTTCGTGACCATTTCCACAAATGCCACTCCTGCACAGGGCAACAAGAATGACGTGCTTTATTTGGACGACATGGAGCTTATCTACAACCCCAAGACCGAGAGCGCAAGCGTGAGCAGCCCTAAGATTATTGTTGCCGGCAAGACCATTGAGCTTCAGCCCAACACCTACGAATACACCATTTCGTTCGACGCGCAGAACGCGCCACAGCGTGTAATCCGCAAGGCTGGCGGCAAGACCGAGGTTAAGCCCGAAGACATTGAGGTTGTGGACGGCAACGGCGATGAAATCCTTTCTACCGCCCGCGTGATCGACACCAACGAAGGCGCTGCAGCAACAGTGGTTGTTTACAGCGATGACCTGAAGAACAACAAGACCTACACCATCAACATGAACGGCAACGTTACCGGCATTGCCAGCGTGGTTACCGAAGCCGAAGCAGTGGGCACCACCTACTACAACATGCTGGGTGTGGCAAGCAAGACACCGTTTGCCGGAGTGAACGTGGTAGTTACCGAGTACAGCGACGGCAGCCGCATCGCATCAAAAGTGGTGAAATAAGATTTTAGACGTTAGTTGTTAGATTTTAGATAGAGATGAAAAAGTTATTATTAGTAACAGCATTAATGTTTGTGGGGCTGACAATGTCGGCAACCAAATATGTCGGAAACCTCAAGGTTACAATAAACAGTGAGGAAGTGAACCAGGAAGCAGCGGTAAGCGTTGTGGAGGAAGGAGGGACTTACACCCTGAGCATAAAGAACTTCATGCTTGGCGAAGACACTCCCGTGGGAAACATTATTCTGCCTGGCCTCTCGGCTACCGACACCCAGGACGGCAAGAAACAGGTATCTTTCTCGGGAACAATCCTGATTGATGCTGGAGATGACCCACGTTTCACAGAAGACGATTGGCTGGGTCCGGCTATGCTTAATCCAATGGGCGGTGTTCCCGTCATAATGACTGCAACATTCAACGAAATTGAAATGGCATGCCATATCGACATCGACATGACCAATTCGCCACTGCAACAGTTAATCCTGGTGGACTTTAATTCCTATGATTCTTTCAACAAGTATCAAGGAATACTCACAGTAACAATAAACGAAGAAGTCGTAACTCAGGAAGCGTCAATCAAGATTTTTGAATACAATGGAGAATACACTCTTGCCATCTTCAACTTCATGCTTGGCGATGATATTCCTGTAGGCGACATTATTCTTTCCCGGTTAACTCCAACCATAAACAACAACAAGAAAGAAATCTCATATACAGGTGTTATCATGATTTCGGCAGGCGATGACCCTCAATTCACCGAAGACGACTGGCTGGGGCCGGCTATGCTGAATCCAATGGGGGGCGTCCCCGTGGTAATGACTGCAACATTCACCGACACCGAGATCAAATGCCACATCGACATCGACATGCGCAATTCACCACTGCAACAGTTAATAGAAGTTGACTTTGAAAGCGAACAAGACCAGCCAATGGTTGGCGACCTTGACGGCAACGGACTTCTCGAAGTGAACGACGTGGTGATCCTTGCCGAACTCGCAATGAGTGGTGGCGCCACCGCCGAACAACTCGCGATTGGCGACTTGGACGGTAGCGGGACAATCGACGTGAACGACGTGGTACTTCTTGCCGGAAGAGTGATGGGAAGTTAACAAGTAAACAAGTTGACAAGCTAACGAGTAAACAAGTAAACGAGCAGTTACTTTAGATTTAGATTTTAGACTTTAGACATAAGGCTTTAGAGATATGAGGGTGCTTCAGTGAAGCGCCCTTTTTCTTCTGCTGCGGGGCGCCAGGTGTGGAGTATTACGGGTTGGCAACCCGTAATACCGGAACTGCGGTGGACGAAAAACTCAAGACAAGTTTTGGCCAAGTTGCGGTGAGTATCAATGGCTGCGCCATAGCGCACCGCACTAAGTGCGACTTACGCTTTGATCTCACTCGCGAACCTGTAGAAAATGCCAAACAAGTTTGCATTTTCGCTTGCCTTGCACTAATGTTGCGGTCTGATGACCGCCAAATTAGGCTGCGTTTCGGAAAAGCTCAAAATTCTTTTGGTTTTTCACTCAACTTGCACTAATTTTGTCCCCGAAATGGAAGCGGCAGTAACCAATAAGAAAACAAGGCTTGAGTGGCTCGACGCGCTGCGCGGGTTCACGATGGTGATGGTGGTGGCATATCACGTGGCACAGACGGGATTCGGCGAAACGCTGAAAAACTCGTCATCGATGCCATTCCTGATTATGTTCCGCATGCCTCTGTTCTTCTTTGTGAGCGGTTTTCTCGCCTACAAAGCCAGTCAGGTGTGGAACGCACGCAACCTGGGCAAACTGCTTGCAAAGAAGCTGCGCGTGCAGATAGTGCCCACCGTGATTTTCTTCCTCGTTGCAACGGCGATACTTCACAACAACCTGGACAAGACCATCATGATTCACCTCCACTCCATGTATAAGGGCGGGTACTGGTTCACGCTGGTGCTCCTGTATATGTTTGTGGTTTATTATCTGTTCGCCTACGTGGAGAGCAAGATGAAGCGGCGGTCGTGGATACCGATTGTGGTGCTTTTTGTGTTGTCGCTGGTGGCGTATGAGACGTGTTTCCTGCCGAAGCAGTTCTTTTACGCCTACGGGCACAAAGGCATGGCCGACACGATCATGACCCAGACCAGTTTCATCCTCCTGTTCCAGTATTTTCCGTTTTTCCTCTACGGCAACATAGTGCACCGCTACTGGAAGCAGGCCGAGTGCGTGATGGACTCGCGCTGGTTTTTCCCCATTGTGGTGCTGGTGGCGCTGCTCAGTTCACTCGACGCGCTAAAATGGCACACGTTGCGCATGGAATGGGCAAACTTGCCGATGACGCTGGCGAGATTCACGATGCTGACGATAGTGTTCATGTTCTTCCGCCGCTACAAGGAGAGTTTCACACGCGAGCACTGGGTGGGGCGCGGACTGCAATACATCGGGGTGCGCACTCTCGACATTTACCTGATTCATTACATCTTCCTGCCACACGTGTCGGGCGTGGGAGCCTTCTTCAAGGTAAACCCGGGTAACTTTGTCCTCGACACCACCATGTCGATTCTGCTTGGTCTGCTGGTGATAGGATTCTGCCTGGTTACCAGCAGCATACTCCGCATCAGCCCGCTGCTGAAGAAATACCTGTTCGGCAGGGAGTGACTTTTTCTCTAAAACTTATCATAAGACCTATAAGACTTATAAGACCTATAAGACTTATAAGACCTATAGGACTTATATGGCCTATTAATTTTGATAACTGGCAATATATTTTTTGTGTTTTAGAAAATTCTGTGTAAATTTGTAGCAGAGAAGATTATTGAATAATAACTTTAAAAATGATATAACTATGAAACTTAGCGGACGCAGACAAAGCAGCAACGTGGAAGACCGCCGCGGACTGAGCGGTGGCGCAAAAGCCGGAATCGGCGGTATTGTCCTTGTGGTGATTATGACACTGCTGAGCGGTGGCGACCTTGGCGATATCATCAACCAGGTCGTGGGCAACATGGGCAACGTTACCGAGCAGACTTCCAATCACGAATTCACTGCCGAGGAGCAGGAACTCGCCGACTTCTCAAAAACCATTCTCGCCGGTACCGAGGACGTGTGGGCACAAGTTTTCCGCGATCAGGGACTGGGAGAATACATCCCGCCTAAAATGGTGCTCTACACCACCAGCACACAGACCGGCTGCGGCACAGGACAGGCACAGATGGGCCCGTTCTACTGCTCTGCCGACCAGAGTCTATACATCGACCTGTCGTTCTTCTCAAGTATGAAGAAACAGCTCGGAGCCGACGGCGACTTTGCCTATGCCTATGTGATTGCGCACGAGGTGGGACACCATGTGGAGTACCTGACAGGCACTCTCACCAAAGCACACAACCAGATGCGGAGCATGGGTGAATCCGACGCCAACCGCGTGAGCGTACGTCTGGAGCTGCTTGCCGACTTCTACGCTGGAGTGTGGGCACACCACGACAACAAGCTCTACGGCTCACTCGAAGAGGGCGACCTTGAAGAGGCTATCCGCTGCGCCCAGGTGATTGGTGACGACTATCTGCAGAAGAAAGCGCAAGGCTACGACATCCCAGAGAGTTTCACCCACGGAACATCTGCACAGCGCATGAAGTGGCTCAAGCTTGGACTTCAGACTGGCGACATGAGCCGCGGCAACACATTCTCGCTGAGCGACTCGCAACTGTAAAGAAACATCAACCGGCACATAACGAGGGCGTTCCCGTGGTGGAGCGCCCTTGTCTCGTCTTGCAAAAAATCCCGATGATTACGGAATCTTGGCGCCGGAGCGAGATGCGGATTTTGCAAATTTGCAGATTTTTATTATCTTTGAAGATTAATTATTAAAATAGGAATGGAAGGCTAAAGAGCCAATGGGGCGCAGAAAGCTTTTCATGCAGAGAACAAACAGGAAACAAATGAAAGACGAAAACAGAAAAATACGCGTTGGCATTACCCACGGGGACACCAACGGAATAGGGCTTGAGGTGGTGCTGAAAGCACTTTCCAACCCCATGCTGCTGGAGCTGTGCACACCAGTGCTCTACAGCTCAGCGAAAATCGTGAACTATCACCGTAAATCGCTCGACATTGGGCAGATACAGTTTTTCAACGCCAGAAATGCCGACAATCTGAAAGAGACCCAGCCCAACCTGGTGGATGTGGGCATAAGCGATGAACTGGCAGTGGAGTACGGTCAGCCGAGCAAACAGGCCGGCGCTGCGGCATTCAAATCGCTCGAGGCAGCGGTAGCTGACCTGAAAAGAGGCCGCATCGACGTGCTCGTAACCGCTCCCATCAACAAAGACAACATCCAGAGCGAGTCGTTCCGTTTCTCGGGTCACACCGAATATCTGCAGGCGAGCATAGGAGAGGAAGGGGACAAGGCCCTGATGGTTCTTTTCAACGAGAAAATGCGCGTGGCGCTTCTATCCACCCACGTTCCCATCAGCAAAGTGAGCGAACACGTTACGAAAGATAACCTGAAAGAGAAGATCCTCGCCTTCAACCGGTCGCTCATGCGCGACTTCGGCATAGTGCGTCCGCGCATAGCCGTGCTGGCGCTCAACCCGCACGCAGGCGAAAACGGGCTGCTGGGCAAGGAAGAGCAGGAGATTATCTCGCCCACGATTGAGGACGTTTACGACAACGAGCACGTTCTTTGTTTCGGTCCCTACCCTGCCGACGGATTCTTCGGCAACGAGCAATACGCGCACTTCGACGGAGTGCTTGCGATGTATCACGACCAGGGTCTGGCACCATTCAAGACACTTGCGATGGAAAGCGGGGTGAACTTCACCGCAGGACTCCCCTATGTCCGCACCAGCCCCGACCACGGCACAGGCTATGACATAGCCGGGCAGAACCTCGCCCGCGAAGACTCCATGCTTCAGGCAATTTATGCAGCCATCGACATTTGGCGCAACCGCCGCCGCTACGATGAGATGACGGCAAATCCCCTCGAGAAGCAATATCACCCCAAAGGCAAGAACAACGTGGTTCTGGACTTGACAAAAGAGTGAATTATTCGAAAAACAGAGAACTGAAAAAACACAATACCGAAAACTGAATATGAATTTTGCAATTATAGCAGCAGGAGAAGGCTCACGACTGGCACAGGAAGGCATCGCCAAACCCAAGCCGCTGGTGGAGCTTTGCGGCGAACCGATGATACTCCGCCTGATTAACATCTTCCGGAGATGCGGTGCCGAGAGCGTGAGCATAATAGTGAACGAGTTCATGACCGAAGTGCGCGAATTCGTGGAGAATCTGAATCTTGACATTCCACTGAATCTGGTGGTGAAGACCACGCCCAGTTCAATGCACAGCATGTGGGAACTGAGCAAGGTGCTTCCCGAAGGGAAATTCTGCCTCACCACGGTGGATACCATATTCAAGGAGGAAGATTTTGCGGGCTATATCCGCGCTTTCGAGAACGACAGCGAGGACGACGGCATGTGGGCGGTGACGCCATTTGTAGAGGACGAGAAGCCACTGTGGGTAGGCACCGACGAAGACATGCGCATCACCGGATTCCACGACACCAACCCCGATGGCACACTGACGCTGGTCAGCGGCGGTGTGTATGCCATGACCCACAAGGCATTTCCTGTGCTGAACCAGTGCATTGAGGACGGAGTGCATCGCATGCGCAACTTCCAGCGCGCGCTGGTGGCTGCCGGTTTCTCACTCAAGGCCTACTCCATTCCCAAGATAATAGACGTGGACCACGCGAGCGACATTGCTGTGGCAGAAGAGTTTATTAGATTTTAGACTTTAGATTTTAGACTTTAGATATTAGACATTAGTTATTAGATATTATTATGGCAGAGATTACAATAGCTGGAATAATGAGAGCCGGTGCATATTCGCCGAACCACATAGGCAACGACACCGCCATATTTAACGCAACAGCCGAGCAACTGCGCAAACGCGG
>JAGCVR010000096.1 GCA_017962285.1 Muribaculaceae bacterium
CTGTCGCCGGCTACCTCGACGGCAACGGGCTCCTTGAAGTGAACGACGTGGTGATCCTCGCTGGCCTCGCTATGGGAGGTGGCGCCACCGCCGAACAACTTTTGATTGGCGACTTGGACGGCAGCGGCTCGATCGACGTGAACGACGTGGTGATCCTAGCCGGAAGGGTTATGGGCTCGTAAATCAGTTGACAAGTTAACGAGTTGACAAGCAATTATATTTTAGACTTTAGAAGTTAGATATGAGGGCGTTCCCATGGCGGGAGCGCCCTTATTCTTTTGCTGTGTGTGGTTCTGTACTACGGGCTGCCAGCCCGTAATATCTGAGCTTCGGCTTTCATACGCTTCATCGCAAATATGTTTTCCAAAAGGACAGAAAAAACTTTTTTTCAAAAAAGAGTTGTTTATCGGAAAAAAAGAATTAACTTTGCAACGTGTTTTTCATGGTATTAGATTTAAGGTTAATTAAGGATTGATTGTCGGGAGACAATCAATTTTTTTATTCATACCAAAAGTTTTTTCTTGAAAGTATTTGATAGTTCTAAATTATTGCTTATCTTTGCGACAGAAAAAGTGTGTGAACTCTTTCATAATATTCGAGCAACGTTTATCTCATATTGATAATTATAGTTTAGGTTTGTTGCGTTGCCGAATAGATTTAGTCTAAATTTCCCTATGCCGCGAGTCCTCGATGACGTATGTGAATATTTTAGTTGAGCGTCAATAAACGGCAAATGAAAGCATTTAATTCATCGTTAAATGCTTTCATTTTTTGTACAGATAAAGAAAAAAGCGTAAATTTGCTTATTGAGAGATTTATGCCCGAATCGGTAATTGAGACACACCGATTCCGGACAACAGGAACAGATTTTTAATGAACGAGGACAAGAAACAACCAATAGTTGCCGTGGTGCTGCCGTGCTACGATGAAGCGCTTGTGCTTGACAGCAGCGCACACAGGATACTGGACCTGCTCCGCGAAATGACCTGCGAGGGACTCGTCTCCGCCGAAAGCGTTCTGCTGATGGTGGACGACGGCTCACGCGACAACACATGGGACACCATAAAACAGATAAGCGCTCAGAACGTCCATTCACACGGAGTGAAGCTCTCTTCGAACCGCGGCCATCAGAACGCACTGCTTGCCGGAATGGAACGTGCTCTCGACCGCTTCGGAGCCGACGCGATGATAACCATCGATGCCGACCTGCAAGACGACCCCAACGTGATGAAACAGATGATACGCCTGATGAACGAAGGCAATGACGTGGTGCTGGGAGTGCGGAAAAGCCGCACAAGCGACTCATTTTTCAAGCGCACCACATCCCACATGTTCTATCGGTTCATGTCGTGGCTCGGCGCGGATGTGGTATATAACCATGCCGATTACAGGCTGTTGAGTCGCAGGGCGGTGGAAGCTGTGCTGCAGTATGGCGAGCGCAACATGTTCCTTCGCGGGATTGTGAACCAAATGGGATTCAGGCAGGCAAAGGTCTATTACGACCGCACGGCGCGCACAGCGGGAGAGACCAAGTATCCGTTCAAGAAGATGGTGAACTTCGCCATCGACGGCATCACGTCGTTCAGCGTGAAACCGGTAAGAATGGTACTCGGATTAGGGCTTCTGTTCATCCTCATGGCAGTGTTCCAGCTTGTGTATGTGCTTTACAGCTATTTCAGCAATGTGGCTGTGAGCGGATGGTCTTCGCTCATGCTGTCGCTATGGTTCGTGGGTGGGTGCATATTGCTCTCACTTGGAGTGATAGGGGAGTATGTGGCAAAAATATATATCGAGACCAAGCAGCGTCCGCGGTTTCACATAGAGGATGAGGTTTAAGTGAGTATAATATCACAAAATATAAGGTTATGAGATTGAGGTTCTGGATAAGTTTGTCGCTGATGACACTGATTGCGCTGCACTCTATGTGCGACGTGCCAATCACGGAAAGCATTGTATTGCCCCAGAAAGTGATGTGGACAAGTGGCTCGGTGAGCGACAGCGAAAACCTGCTGGAGCCTTTTTCCGGACAGGTGGCAGTGAGCGACACGCGCTTCACCGTGATGCGGAGCCTTAATGCCGCCACGGCAAGCATTCTGCTTGATTTTGGCAAAGAATACCATGGGGCACTGAAGATTTTTGCCGGAATACGCTCCTCAAAAAAAGCGGCACGTCTGCGCATAACACTCGGGGAGAGTGTGACGGAGGCTATGAGCCGCATTGACAGGGATACGGAAAAGAACCCCACCAACGACCATGCCGTGCGCGAGATGGTGGTGGAAGTTCCGTGGCTTGGAGCCGTTAACACCGGCAACTCGGGCTTTCGCTTTGCCCGCCTTGACCTGCTCGACACTGATATTGATTTCAAGCTGAAAGCCATTCAGCTCTTGGCGCGCGAACGCCATTACGATTACCTGGGTACCTTCAGTTGCAGCGACCCTGTTTTGAACGATATCTGGCAAACCTCGGCACGCACGGTGCAGCTTAATATGCAGGAATATATCTGGGACGGCATCAAGCGCGACCGGCTGGTGTGGCTCGGTGACCTGAATCCGGAGATTCTAGTGGCATGCAACGTGTTCGGCGGTCAATCGTGGGAACTGATACACCGCAGCCTTGACTTCGGGTGCGATGCCTATCCGCTGCCGAAGTTCATAAACGACATGAGTTCCTATTCGCTGTGGTGGATAATCAATCAGCACGATCTCTACCTCTACGAGGGCAACAAGGATTATCTGAGCAAGCAGTTGCCTTACCTGCGGGGACTGGTGAACCTGTTCTCCACTCTGATTGACCACGAAACCGGCGAAGAACGGATTCCTGGCGGATTCCTTGACTGGCCCACCTCGCAAATGCCGGAAGTGATTCACGCCGGCATGCAGTCGCTCGCCCTCATTGCCATGGACGATGCCGAAAGAATTGCCGGCTGGCTGGGCAACAAGGACCTGGCGAAGCAGAGTGCCGATCTTGCATCAATTCTGCGCCGCCACCATCCAAACTGCCTCGACAACACACAGGCGCTGAGCCTCAATATTCTATCGGGATTGACAACGGACGCCAAAACCGATGCCGGCATAATTCTGCAAAATGGACTTGAACAGTACTCCACCTTTTTCGGTTACTATACCAGCGAGGCATTGGCTGCAGGAGGACACACAACAGAAGCACTGCGCAACATCAAAGACTACTGGGGTGGTATGCTCGCCTTGGGCGCCACCTCATTCTGGGAAGACTTCTCCTTTGCCGATGCACAGGGCTGCGGCAGAATCGACGGTTTCGTTCCCGAGGGCATGCGCGACATCCATTCGCAAGGCGGCGATTACTGCTACAAAGGGCTGCGTCTGAGCATGTGCCACGGATGGGCTGGCGGTCCTGCGGCTTGGCTCATTGGACATATTCTGGGCGTCAGCCCGGCAGAACCCGGCTGCAAAACAGTGTATTTCGAGCCTAATCTGGGCGACCTTGACCATGCCGAAGGAAGTTTCCCCACACCGCACGGCATAATAAAGGTGAAACTTACAAAGCGCCCCGACGGCACCGTAAATAAAAAAATCACTCTCCCTAAAGGAGTGAAGATAGTCAAACGTTAGAAATTAGAAGTTAGATATCAGACGTTAGAAATTAGATAAAAATTAGTAACCGCTTGTCAACTTGTTTTCTCGTTAACTTGTCAACTAAAAAAGAATAGTAACTGCTTGTTAACTTGTTTACTCGTTAACTCGTCAACTAAAATAAAAAGAAATGTAAGATATAAAGATTTTTTGCAAGAACAGCAACGAATACATTGACGTTGAAGGTGGAGAATCGCTTCTTCAGATTTTCGGCACCATAAAGAACAGGCTTCACATGAATGCCATTTGCGCCAAAGTGAACAACAAAATCGAGGATCTGCGCTACCGCGTCTATGGACCGAAGCATGTGGAGTACCTTGGAATCGACAGCAGTGAGGGCTACCGCACCTATATCAACTCACTGTGCATGATACTCTACAAAGCCATAACCGATTTGTTCCCCGGGAAACGCCTCATTCTCAACCACCCAATCTCCAACGGATATTTCTGCACATTTAAGCACGAAAAAGCAAACATCCCTACCGCAGATATCAGCGCAATTAAGAAGCGTATGCAGGAGATTGTGGACCAGAATCTGGCGTTTGTCCGCCAGGAACGGCTCACCGAGGACGTGATAGAGATGCTCAAGGAACAAGGGCTGCCCGACAAGGTCAGGGTGCTGTCCACTTCTCACCACCTATATACCGTTTACTACAAACTTGGCGGTGTAATCGACAGTTACTGCACACCATTGGCACCTTCCACCGGCCATATCTCCGTTTTCGACCTTATTCCCTATAATGGCGGAATGCTGCTGATCGGCCCCAACCCAAGCAATCTCAGCGAGCCAAACAAACCCGTGAAAATGAGGAAAATGTTCAAGGCCTTCATGGACCATGTGGACTTCAACTGCGTTGTAAACATTACCGATGTGGGCGAACTGAATCAGGCAATACACAGTCATCACACCCCGCTGCTTATCCACGTTGCCGAGGCTCTGCACAACAAGATGTTTGCCAATATTGCCAACGACATTGCCACACGTTACCGGCGAGGCGGTGCCCGCGTGGTGCTCATCGCCGGTCCATCGTCGAGCGGAAAGACCACCAGCGCAAAGAGGCTGTCGATTTACCTCGCAACAAACTATATTATTCCCAAAATAATCTCTCTCGATAATTATTTTGTAAACCGCGAGAACAATCCCCGAGATGAAAGCGGAGATTATGACTATGAGTCGCTCTATGCCCTCGATCTTGAACAACTGAACCACGACCTGCAAGACCTTATCGCCGGACGCGAAGTGAAAATGCCAACCTATAACTTTGCCACAGGACAAAGAGAATACCTGGGCAACACACTCCAACTTAACGATGGGGAGGTGCTGCTCCTTGAAGGCATCCACGGACTCAATCCCGACCTGACCCCACTTATACCCGAAGAGCAGAAATATCGCGTGTATGTGTCGGCACTGACCACACTGCACATCGACGACCACAACTGGATTTCCACAAGCGACAACAGATTGCTGCGCCGCATAGTCCGCGACAGCAAATATCGCGGTGTGTCGGCTACGGACACCATAGCACGGTGGAAAAGCGTGCGACGCGGCGAAGAGAAATGGATATTCCCATATCAGGAAAATGCCGATGCCATGTTCAACTCGTCGCTTATCTTCGAACTTGCCGTGATGAAAGAGCAAGCCGAACGGGTCCTGAAACAGGTACCAAGAAATGTTCCCGAATATTCCGAAGCACACCGCCTGCTCCGCTTCCTGGAATTCTTCGAGCCCATCAGCGAGGCTGAAATTCCCAGCACAAGCCTGCTCCGTGAGTTCCTGGGAGGAAGCACCTTCCATTATTAATAGAAGCGGAAGTGAAATAATGAAGTAATGCGCCGATGGCGCAGGAAGTGAAAGAATGAAGTAAAAATGGAAGTAAAAGAGGAAAAAAGAGAAAATAATGGCTCCAAAGGGGACTCCACCTTTAACTCCAATGAGCGAAGAGAATTAACTCCACCTTTAACTTCAATGAGCGAAGCGAATTAACTCCACCTTTAACTCCCACTTATTAAAAAGATATGCTACGAAAAATACGAATAACACTCGCGACTGTGGTGATGGTGCTGATAACCCTACTGCTTCTTGACTTCAGCGGCACACTGCATCACTATCTTGGCTGGCTTTCTGAAATCCAGCTCATTCCGGCACTGCTCTCCCTCAATCTGGTGATTGTCGCCGCACTGGTGATATTGACCCTTGTGTTCGGCAGAATCTACTGCTCGGTAATCTGCCCTCTGGGCATAATGCAGGACCTGTTCTCTTGGGTTGCCGGCAAACGAAAAAAGAACAGGTTCACTTACTCACCTGAACGGCGAGTGCTTCGCCTGATTCTGCTCGGAGCATTCATTGGAGCACTTGCGGCAGGCATCCATCTTGTTGTGGCCCTGCTGGCGCCATACAGTAGTTATGGGCGCATCGTAACCAACCTCTTCCAGCCACTTTACATCTGGGGAAACAACGTGTTGGCAAAGATTGCCGAGCACTACGAGAGCTATGCCTTCTACAGCGTGGATGTGTGGATGAAGAGTATCATCACATTCGTGGTGGCTTCGCTGACATTTATCATCCTCGGTGTGCTCGCATGGCGTAACGGCCGCACCTACTGCAACACCATTTGCCCCGTTGGCACTGTTCTGGGCTATCTGGCTAAGTTTTCACTGCTGAAGGTCAACATTGATGAAAATCGATGCACTTCATGTGGTCTCTGCGCCAGAAACTGCAAGGCGTCGTGCATTGATTCCAAGAACCACAAGGTGGACTACAGCCGGTGCGTGACGTGTGGAAACTGCATCAGCCGCTGCAATACAGGCGCTTTGAAATATGGCATTTCCCGAAAGAAAAGCGAGGACAAAGCCTCACCAACCACCGAGCCTGACACAGTTCGCAGGGCTGTGATGATTGGCGGAGCAATAGCTGTGGCGGACGCAGCATTGGCTCAAGTGAACAAGAAAGTGGATGGCGGACTGGCAAAAATCAAGGATAAGGTTGCTCCGGAACGCAAAACGCCATTGACACCTCCTGGCTCGAAAAGCGCGCGGAATATGGCTAATCTCTGCACCGCATGCCAGCTGTGCGTGGCGCAGTGTCCCAATGGTGTGCTACGTCCAAGCAACAATCCGAGCACGCTCATGCAACCCGTAATGAGTTATGAACGAGGCTATTGCCGTCCTGAATGTAACCGTTGTTCGCAAATTTGCCCCACCGATGCCATCCGCAGGATTAAGCACAGCGAGAAATCGTCGATTCAGATAGGCCACGCCGTGTGGATAAAGAAAAACTGCCTCCCTGTGGTGTTCGGCACGTCGTGCGGCAACTGCGCACGTCATTGCCCCAGCGGTGCCATTCAGATGGTGCCGCTCGACGAAACCGACGATAATTCGCCATTCGTTCCAGCCGTAAACACAGAAAAGTGCATCGGTTGCGGTGCATGTGAGTATGTGTGTCCTTCCCGCCCGTTCTCGGCAATCTACGTCGAAGGGCATGAACAGCATAAGACTATTTAAGTGGAAGTGAAAAATGAAGTAATCGGGCTATGCCCGAGGAAGTGAAAGGTGAAGTAAAAGAATGAAATAAAACAGATATGACTGAAGACACACATAATGATATCAGCCGCAGGGCGTTTTTGAAGTCGCTTGGCGCCGGTGTCGCCGCGGCAACGGTTCCGCTGGTTGCCGGATGCGACCAAACGGAAAGTGAGGCATCAACCGAGCCTGCCGTGGGCAAAATGACCTATAGGAAAAACCCGAAAACCGGTGAAATGGTTTCGCTGCTGGGCTACGGCATGATGCGCCTGCCCACCAAAGACAGTAACGCCAGCGCACGTGAAGACGGCGATGCCGAGATTGACCAGGACATGGTGAACCGTCAGGTGGACTATGCCATTGAGCACGGTGTGAATTATTTCGACACTTCTCCAGCCTACTGCAAAGGGCGCTCGGAACACTGCACCGGCATTGCGTTGAGCCGCCACAAACGCGAAGAGTTCTTCATAGCGACAAAACTCTCGAATTTCAGCCCCGACACATGGAGCCACGAAGCAGGAGTGGAAATGTTCCAGAACTCACTTCGCGAGCTTCAGGTGGATTACATTGACTACATGCTGCTACACGGCATAGGGATGGGCGACGACGGTATGGCGACATATCGCTCACGATACGTGGACAACGGCATCCTCGACTATCTGCTTGAACAACGCGAGAAAGGAACAATAAGAAACCTTGGTTTCTCTTATCATGGCGACATCGCCGTGTTCGACTATCTGCTGTCAAAACACGACCAGTATCACTGGGACTTTGTTCAGATAGAACTCAACTATCTCGACTGGCAGCACGCAAAGGAAATCAACGAACGCAACACCAATGCCGAATATCTCTATGGCGAACTGGTCAAACGCAACATTCCGGCAGTGATAATGGAACCGCTCCTCGGCGGACGGCTGAGCAACCTGCCCGACCCACTGGTTAAACGCCTCAAGAGCCGCGACAACGAACACAGTGTGGCTTCGTGGGCTTTCCGGTATGCCGGCACATTCCCCAACGTGCTCACCGTGCTCAGCGGAATGACGTTCATGGAACACCTGAAGGACAATCTGTGTACCTATTGCCCGCTGGTACCGCTCAGCGACGAGGAAATGCATTTCCTGGAGGGAATCGCCACCGACCTCGTGAGCTACGACACCATTCCCTGCAACGACTGCAAATACTGCATGCCGTGCCCCTATGGCATCGACATCCCAGCCATCTTTGTCCACTTCAACAAGTGCCTGAGTGAAGGAAATGTGTCGCAAAACTACGGCAGCGATGAGTATCGCCGCCAGCGGAGGGCGTTCCTTGTGGGTTATGACCGCAGCGTGCCGCGTCTTCGCCAGGCCGACCACTGCATCGGATGCGGACACTGCGAGCCGCACTGCCCTCAACGGATAAGGATTCCGCAGGAGTTGTTCCGAATAAGCCAGTATGTGGAAGACATAAAGCAGCATAAACACTGATGCTTAACAGATTATGACTGATAAGCGAAATAAACTTCTGAAAGGATGGCTCTCGCCGCTTACTTCGGTGGTGGTGAACCTGCTGATTGTGTATCTGGTTTATTTCGTCGCGCGACTCGAATATCTGTTCCTGAACTGGGACCTGCTCGGAAACGGGCAACAGGCAGGACACCTCATTCATCTGCTGTGGTCGGGATTGATATTCGACACTTCGGCAATAGTTTACACCAATGCGCTGTGGATTCTGATGGTGCTGTTTCCCCTGCATTGGAAAGAAACCGCCGCTTATCACCATGTGTGCAAGTGGCTGTGGACAATAGTCAACAGCATCGCACTGATTATAAATCTTGCCGACTCGGTATATTTCCCCTTCACGATGCGCCGCACCACAAGCACCGTTACCACCGAATTTGCACGGGAGCAGAACTTGGTCTCGATAATCGGCACAGAGGTGATGAATCACTGGTATCTGGTGATACTGGCGGCTCTTCTGATCTGGGCGATGTGGAAGCTTTACCTGCCTGTTTCTGTGGGAAAGAATGAGTCGCCGAGATGGAGATATTACGCGGTTCAGGCCGCTTCCATCCTCGTGGCGGTTCCGCTGTGCGTGGCAGGAATGCGAGGTGGTTTTACCACCGCCGTGCGCCCCATCACTGTGAGTAATGCCAACCAGTATGTGGACCGTCCGGCAGAAGCGGCACTGGTGCTCAACACTCCATTTTCACTTATCCGCACAGTGGGCAAGAACGTGTTTGCCGACCCGCATTACTATGCCACCGAGGATGAACTGGATGCCGTATTCACCCCCGTTCACACACCGCAATCCACAGACGCGATGAAGCGCAGGAATGTGGTGGTGTTTATCGTTGAAAGTTTCGGGCGCGAATACATCGGAGCCTACAACAAAGATCTTGAAGGTGGAAAATATCACGGCTACACGCCGTTTCTGGATTCCCTAATTGAAAAAAGCCTCACGTTCCGATACAGTTTCAGCAACGGCCGCAAGAGCATCGACGGAATGCCGTCGATTCTTTCCGGCATTCCCATGTTTGTGGAGCCGTTCTTCCTCACGCCGTCGTCGATGAATCATGTGGGAGGAATAGCACGCGCCCTGGGCGGTGAAGGCTATGAGACCGCCTTTTTCCACGGAGCGCAGAACGGAAGCATGGGCTTTCAGGCTTTTGCCAAGAGCACCGGATTCGGGGCTTACTACGGACGTACTGAATTCAATCAGGACAAGCGATTTGGCGGCGACAACGATTTCGACGGCACATGGGCAATATGGGACGAGCCATTTTTCCAGTTCTTCTGCGCAAAGATAGGCGAAATGCATGAATCGTTCATGACGGCAATTTTCACCGCATCGTCGCACCATCCGTTTGTGGTTCCACGCCAGTATGCCGACTCCCTTGTGGAAGAAGCCCTTCCCATACACAAGTGTGTGCGCTACACCGACATGGCGCTGCGGCGCTTCTTCTGCAATGCCGAGAAACAGCCTTGGTTCAAGAACACCATTTTTGTCATCACGAACGACCATACCAACATGAGCAACCACGCCGAGTATCAGACCGATTTGGGCGGATTCTGCTCACCGGTCATCATCTTTGACCCAAGCGGAGAGATTGAACCGGGCTGGAGCGACAAGATTGCCCAGCAGACCGACATCATGCCCACCGTGCTTGGTGCACTTAATTACGACAAGCCATTCCTGGCTTTCGGATGCGACCTGCTCACTACTCCAGCCGAAGACACCTGGGCGCTGAACTACCTTAACGGCATCTATCAGTATGTGAAACACGGATATGTACTCCAGTGGGACGGCGAGAAAACACGAGCCGTGTACGCACTGTCCGACCGCCTGATGAAGCACAACCTCGCAAGTACCGTGCCACAGCAGGCACAGATGGAGCGCGAAATCAAGGCAATCATCCAGCAGTACATGATGCGCATGACGCAAGACCGCCTGCTCCCTTAATCAATATTTGGTAAAGTGGAATATATTTGCTAAATTTGCTAAGAGAATATTTCAATCAAAACAATAACACATTAAATTCATTACTATTATGGCAAAGAAATGGGTATGCACAGTATGCGGTTACGTTCACGAAGGCGACACTCCTCCTGAGAGATGTCCACAGTGCAAGCAACCTGCAGAGAAATTCAAAGAACTTAAAGAGGAAGAAGGTCTGCAATTTGTAGCCACACACGAACTGGGTGTTGCAAAGGGCGTTGACCCCGTGATCCTTGAAGGATTAAATGCTCACTTTTTGGGCGAATGTTCCGAGGTGGGTATGTATCTGGCTATGTCGCGCCAGGCCGACCGCGAGGGTTATCCCGAGGTAGCCGAGGCTTTCAAGCGTTACGCTTGGGAAGAGGCAGAGCACGCAGCAAAGTTTGCCGAACTGCTCGGAGAAGTGGTTTGGGACACTAAGACCAACCTTGAAAAACGCATGGTGGCAGAAGCCGGAGCATGCGAAGACAAGTTCCGCATCGCCAAATTGGCAAAAGCCCAAAACCTCGACGCCATCCACGACACCGTTCACGAGATGGCACGCGACGAGGCCCGTCACGGCAAAGGCTTCGAAGGCTTGCTCAACCGCTACTTCAAGAAATAATCACACATGGTTATAAACAAACGACCTCGGAGACCACAGTCTCCGAGGTCTTGTCTTTTATTCGTATTGGAATTTATGCGAGAGCGAGTTTGAAATCGGTGATGAGCTGCTTCAGGTTTTGATTGCGGTTGGCAAAGTCATTCACCAGTTCCCGCTTGGTCATTGTGGCGGCTTTCGGTCCTGCCTGCGACACCACTACGTTGAGCGCAAAGAAATCGTTTTTCAGCGCTTTACGCAAGAATTTCAATATCTTGCTTTTGCTGTTTTCAATGAAATTCACCTGCACTTCGCTCTCCACCACAATTTGATAAGTATCGTCGTCGATTCGCTGCGGCAGGGAAGTGCGCATGGTGTTGATTACCACTTTCTCGTGCGAATTCTTTGCTATATAGTCGTTCCAAGCGGCAATCAGTTCTTCTGCCGTAAACGGTGAGTGATTCGTCGTGCCATCGCCACCGGTTGCCATCGCCACTGCCGGTTCGTTAACCACCGGAGCCACCTCGCTTATCATGACACGTTGGGGTTCCGGAGCATTTCTGCTCATCGAGGGGATGTAAGATGTAACCGGTTTGTGCGATGTGGATGCGGTCTTCTGCTCGGGTGCTGCATTTGGGGCGGGTGCTGCGGTTGCCTGCGGTGCAGGCGCAGAGGATGATGCCTGCGGTGCGGAGGCGGGAGCTGCCGGAGCCGCGGTTTTAATGGATTTCACCGGAGAAGATGAGCCGTTGCCCGTTTGCTGACCGTCGGGCGAAAGAATCTGGCATATCTTTATGAGCGTTAGCTCCACAAGGAATTGCTTGTTTGATGTGGTGCGGTAGTTGATGTCGCATTCGTTGCACAGATCCATGGCACGATAGAAGAATCGCGGCGAGAATTTAGCCGCCTGCTTCACGTAACGCTGGGCCACATCCTGGTTCATCTCGAGCAGTGATGCCGTTGCCGGAGAGCCAGCCACCATCAGGTCGCGCATGTGATTTGCCAACCCGTTGATGAAAAAGAGCGAGTCGAAGCCTTTGTCGCGGATTTCCTTATAGATAAGCAGCGACTGGTTCACGTCACCGGCGAGGAACGCCTCATCGAGGCGGAAATAATAGTCATAGTCAAGCACGTTAAGGTTGTCGATGGTGCTCTGATATGTGATGTTTCCCTGACTCGACGCCGCCACCTGGTCGAAGATGGAAAGAGCGTCGCGCATGGCGCCGTCGGCCTTCTGCGCAATCACGTTCAGGGCAGCCGGTTCGGCCGTGATGCCTTCCTGCGCGCCGATATACTGCAACTGCGCCACAATGTCGGGCACGGTGATGCGCGCAAAGTCATAAATCTGGCATCGCGAAAGGATGGTGGGAATCACCTTTTGCTTCTCCGTTGTGGCAAGGATGAAGATGGCATACTCGGGCGGTTCCTCCAAAGTTTTCAGAAAAGCGTTGAATGCCGCCGTGGAAAGCATGTGCACCTCGTCGATGATAAACACCTTGTAACGCCCCACCTGCGGCGGGATTCTCACCTGGTCGGTGAGGTTGCGGATGTCCTCCACTGAGTTGTTGCTTGCGGCGTCGAGCTCCACGATATTATAGGAACGCTGCTCATTGAACGACTGGCACGATTCACACTGATTGCACGCCTCACCGTCGGGGGTGCGGTGCTGGCAGTTGATGGTTTTGGCAAAGATGCGGGCACACGATGTCTTGCCCACTCCGCGCGGTCCGCAGAAGAGATAGGCATGTGCGAGCCTGTCGCTCATGATGGCAGTCTTCAGTGTGTGCGTCAGTGCCTTCTGTCCCACCACGGTGGCAAACGTGGCTGGGCGGTATTTTCTTGCTGATACTATATAGTTTTCGCTCATAATGTCGTAAAAATATATGCTGTCTTGCTAACATACAAAGGTAATGCTTTTTTAGCAAAATAGCAATTAGAATTATCAATCCTTTTTACCCTAATATGGTCATTAGGGGTTACCGAATGTGGTCAGATTCCGCTCCCTGCGTCAGAAGTCGCTGAAGAATTGCGGCCGGATTAGAATTCCCACTCTCAGCCGCGAATGGTATCTGTTGTAGTCGAGCAGACTCTCTCCGTAGCCGTTGAAGTATTCGGCAAAAAGGAACTGGTTGGCGTCGCGGTGCAGACGGAATCCGAACTGAATCATGGTGTTGGCGTTGAGATTCCATCCTTTACGCTTAGTTACAAGGGCGGAGAACACCCATCGCTTGTTGGGCGAGACAAACTGTACTCCTGTCTGGAAAATACCATAGTAATCCAGGATGTCGCTATTGTTTTTGCCGTCGATGATGGGAATCCAGAACTTACCATGCACCATTATGCTCGGCGTGATATAGAGGTTTCCCCCGAGCGATATCTTATTCCATGAGCGGGAGAAGATGCTGTCGCGACCGTTGGATTCGTGCTCAAGCATAAGGGTTACGTTGCCCACAACGCGGTCTTTGTCAACTATCGGACGCGTGAAACCTATTCCTGGGTTGAAGTTCAAGTCGTGAACGGGGTTGGGGTCATCAAATACATACCAAAGGCACTTTTGAGAGTAGGACAGAAACAGATATGTGTGAAAAGGCAAGACCGTTCTTGTGAGTCGCTGGCGGAAACTTACCTGAAATTTCAAGTCAGTGTTCTTTGCGGTTGGCCGGGAACCCAGTTCCGAACCTACGGCTATATAGTTGTCTTTGAAAAGAGAGAAATAGGGTCGTTTGTCAAATTCCCGAATCACACTGTCGGCATCATAGTACCGTTCGCCGGGAATCACGGTTATCTGTCCCGACGACAGTTGCGGCAACAATGCTGCAACCACAATGAATAAGATTTTCAGAAAATTCCTTGACACTTCTGCTGCTTTCTTGACTTTTGGCGCGACAAAGTTACGAATAAGCAAGCGAAAAAGGGAATAAAAATTACATTCTTTCCTCTTCCCGGCCGCTTCGCGCCAAAGTGGGGTTCTTGTTACGCGAACGCCCCTCGGCGTTCCGTGGACGATTTCATAATTTTTGTCGTCCTTTCATGGCTTCGCTCGCTTGACGGCGACATCACGGTCACACTTCCGGTTCGCTGATTTCCTGTCCGCGGCAGAATCTGCGAACAATATGCCTGTCATCGCCAAGATAGATGAAGCGTTCCAGGCGGTGAAGCAGCGAATAGTTGTCGTGGTTCAGTGCGCTGTCGTCTATCACGAGGGCATCGAATTCGTAACCAGGCTCGAAACTTCCCACTTTACCGAAGAACTGCCCAGCCGACTTCGTTGCCAGCCAGAATGCTTCAGGCAGGGTAAGGAACGGTTTTGTCCTGTCTTTCTGATAGTGCATCTTGCTCACCTGGATTGCATAGACAATCATTCGGAAGATGCTCAGGTCATGGCCTCCGCTGATGTCGCTGCCCAATCCCACCCACATTCCTTCGTCGAGGAACCGGCGCACGGGAGCCATGCCCGAAGCGAGGTTGAGGTTTGAAGTGGGACAGTGTGCCACCATCACATGGTTCTGTTTCATCAGTTCCAGTTCTTCTCCGTCGGTCCACACGCAATGCGCCATGATAGTGGGAGTTTGACCGAAGAGGCCATATCTGTTGTAGGCATCGCCATAGTTCTTGCTCTGCGGTTCCAGTTCTCTCACCCAGGCAATCTCTCCTGTGTTTTCGGACAGATGCGACTGCACAGGCAGATTGTAGCGCTTTGCCAACTCACCGCAAGCCTTGAGCATTTGCGGTGTGCAGGACGGAATAAACCTCGGGGTGATGATTGGGCGCACAAGGTCATCGGGCCGGTTAAATTCAGCAATCAGAGCCTCGTTGGCACGCACAGCCGATTCCACATCCTGTACCAGCGAATCAGGGCAGTTGCGGTCCATGTCGACCTTGCCCACAAATGCACCCATGCCGGCCTGACGGAAAAGGTTCATCAGCAGACGGGTGCCTTGCTCATGAATTGTGGCAAAAGCCACGGTTCTCATTGTTCCGAAGCGCCACAAGTCACGCACAAAACGGCGGTACATGCGCTCGGCATATTCTTCGTTGCAATACTTTGCTTCTTCGGGGAACGTGTAATTGTTCAACCAGGGTATCAATTCCAGATCCATGGCTATGCCCTGGTTGCGATATTGTGGAGCATGGACGTGCATGTCGTTCATTGCCGGAATAAGCAGACTGTCGCCAAAGTCAACAACTTCTGCATCACCCACATTCAACTCTGCGAGACTTTGACCCACACGCACAACGCGACCGTCCTCCACGGCCACATATCCATTTTCTATAACCTCAAATTGATTCTTCTCTTTTGTAAAGAGAATGTTGGCTTTATAAATTTTCATAGACTATTAGTCGGTAAAGTTTCGGAAACTGTCTCGGTTATCAATACTAAAGCAAAGATAACTATTTCTCTCTGTCTTTACCAAATAAAAAGGGAAAAATCTGCCAGAATGCTATTTTGACAAGAACTTTGAGGTGATGTAGGCATTAAGCGATTCTTTATACAACTCACCTATGGGAAGAGTTGTGTCGGCATCAAGAATCACATGGTTCTTGCTGATTTCCCTGATTTTCCTCAAGTTGACAATAAAACTGCGGTGAATTCTCATAAACTTGTTCGGGCGCAGATATTCCTCCATTTTTTTCATGCTAAGGAGGGCGATAATCGCCTTGGGGCTGTATTCCACATATATGCGCAGATACTCGCTCATTGCCTCCACATAGCGGATATTAGCGATTTAGATACGCACCACCTTGTAGTCGGTTTTTATGAAAATGGCATTGTCATCGTCCACACCACTCACCACAGCTCCGCTTATCAACTCCATGTGTTTCCTCAGTTTCTCCACCGTGCGCTTGAAGTCGTCAAGGCCAAAAGGCTTCAGGAGATAATCGAGAGCATTGACCTTAAATCCCTCCACTGCATACTCCGCATATGCGGTGGTGAAAATCACAATAGGGTGATTTTCGAGCGAACGGACAAAATCCATTCCATTGAGATCGGGCATATTGATGTCAACAAACATGGCATCCACATTGGTTTCCGACAGTTTCCTCTGTGCTTCCTCTGCACTGTTGAAAGCGCCCACAAGTTCCAGTCCTCCAACCTGCTTGATGTAGGATGTAATCTGTTTGAGTGCCAGAGGCTCGTCGTCGATAGCAATGCAACGTATCATAACTCTATTATTTTGATTTGTTTTCTATATTTGATGCTTCTTTTAAAAATGGGACAGAAAGATTAACCCGATAATCTTCTTCCGTATCGGTGATATTGAGCGAATAGTTCTTACCATAGATTATGTCGAGCCGCTTGAGTGTATTCTCAATTCCAATGCCGCCTTTTTCGGGAGCATCGGATGCTGTCACCTTATTGTTGGCGCAGGAAAACGCCACTTCCTCGTCGGAAACAGTAATCGCTATGTCGATTTTTGATTCCTGTTTATAGCTCACACCGTGTTTGAATGCGTTCTCGGCGAATGAGATGAAAATCAATGGTGGCACCTGCTGGTCGGGAATAGATGACGGAATATTCAGGTTAATCGCCACCTTTTCGGGATAACGCATACGCATCAGCTCCACATAATTCTGCAGAAATTCCACTTCGCGGGCAAGTGGCACGATGTGTTTGTTGCTTTCGTAAAGAAGATACCGCATGAGTTTTGATAGTTCCAGAATGGAATTCTTGGCATTCTCAGGGTCAATATCCACCAGGGCATGAATATTGTTGAGCGTATTCATGAAAAAATGTGGATTAATCTGATATTTAAGATATTCAAGTCGTTGTTCAAGCGACTCTTTCTCCAATTCTTCCAGTTTTCGTGTCTTCTCTATGGAATAGAAGAAATACTTCACGCCCACATTAACGCCAAGTATCAGAAGCATTATGGTGAATGCCATGATATCGTGAATGTCAATTGGTGGTCTTGGCGGACGATCATCTGGCATTGGCCGAGGATTGACAGTGCCGTGACTGCCTTCCATGCCCTGATTTGTGGAGCCTGAAGCCTTCATCTGCTCCACAAATTCCGGCGGAGGAACATCTTCTGGATGATATGTGCACTGATATGTCTGAAATGAGATAATAAGCAGAAACGAGGCTGCGAGATAGGCGCTGATGCTACGTTTCCGGAAAAGCAGCGGCGCAATGAGGAAGTTATGAATGAGGAACACCACAAACAGGACAAAAATCGGTCGCCAAATATTATACACCGCTTGCCAGTGAAATGTGAAACTGCTGTCGATTGATGCACGCGCCGATATGCTCACCATCGGTGATGCGAACATAACAAACCAAAGCACAAAATATGTCCAAAATTCACCATATTTTACGTTTTGTAATTTTTTCATCGTAACATTTTTTGATATTACAAAAATAAAAAACTTTTTGTTTTTTCACAATTATAATCAACGAGACTGGGTTTATCTTAGGCAAAAGCTGATTTTATTCGGTTGTGTTACATAATTTCTTTGTAACTTTGTGGACTGAAAGGAAGAAAAACATTATGCGACGGTTTTGGGGATTGCTTTTGACTTTGTTAATGTGCGTCAACATCGCATCATTGGCAAACGACCGGCTGGAACGCGCATCGGTGGCTTCGCAGGGCATCGACGAACGTGGGCTTATGAACTTTATCGACACCCTTTGCTCGCTGAAAAACAGTGAAATCCACCACATAATGGTGGTTCGCGGAGGCAAAGTGGTGGCGGAAGCGCACTTCAGCCCCTTTGGTGCCGATGACGTTCACCACTTGTACTCGTGCAGCAAGACGGTTACGGCTCTTGCCGTGGGGATTGCCGCCGACAAGGGTTTGCTTTCTCTCTCCGACCGCGTGGTGGACTTCTTCCCCGATAAAATACCACAGGATGCCGACTCACTGCTGCACGAAATCACCATTCAGCATCTGCTCACAATGACCAGCGGAATAAGAAAAGACTCCCTGACGATGCAACGCTACTCCGACTGGGTGCTGGGATGGATGGAACAGGGCATGACTGCAACACCCGGGACAAAATGGGACTATGACACCATGAGCACTTTCATGCTGAGCGCCATTATTCAAAAGGTAACAGGCATGAGATTGCTCGATTTCCTGAACGAGAACCTGTTCCACCCAATGGGAATTATTGAAGCCGACTGGGAAGAAAGCCCTGGCGGCATCAACACCGGCGGATGGGGATTACGGCTCAACACAGAGTCGCAGGCCAAGCTTGGCTTGCTCATGCTCAATTACGGACAATGGAAAGGGCGAAACCTTGTGAGCCGGAAATGGGTGGATGACATGACACGCTGCCATAAGCGCTTCAACGAGAAAAAGGCACGTCCGCCAAAGTCGCTTCTTAGTAAAATCAAGTATTATCTGCGCTTGGTCTTTCTCACTATAAAAGGTTGGTTTACAGGAGAGGAACCAATAGAGAATGTCTTCTGGGACGGTTATGGCTACCAGACAAAAATCCTTCATCATCCGTCGTTTGAATCGTTTTTCGCAATAGGGCTTTACGGACAGACTATTTTCGTGGACCGAAAACGCGACCTGGTAGTGGTGGTGAACGGTGCCGCCGCCGGATATGGAAACTTCATAAAAGCAATCTGGAACGTACTCTATCCAGCGTGTCTGCCTAAACCTCGAGGCGAAAGCGGATTGCAGCCCGATGTGGAAAAGAAATTGAATTCACTTGAAATAAGTCCTGTTAAAGGTGAATTAAACAACACCAACACGGCCGGTTATGCCAGCGGCAAAGAGCACCGTCTGGCGGGAAACGAACTGGGATGGCGCAAGTTCTCGGTCGCTATCAGCGACAGTGTGTGTACGCTGAAGGTGACACAGGACGACAATACTACGATGACCGTAGCGTGCGGATACAACCGCTGGAACCATAACACTGTTACCGTTACTCCTCCAAGCGACCTGAAAGCGAAGAACGCCTTCGGCGGGCTGAAAGGCGACTGGGACATTGCGGGCAGCTTTGCCTGGACCGGACCGCACATGCTCGACATACATCTGCTTTACACCAACTGGGTTACAAGCCGACACATCGTGGTGGACTTCTGGCACGATGAAATCAGCGTTACCGACAATTTCATGACTGAAAACAAACAGACCGTAATGTTCAATTAAATGAAACGAATATAGAACTGTATTTTTTAACTTCAGATAATTGCTTTAATTCCAAGATCTATGATACAGAAAAAACACATACTCAGCATCCTTGCTGTTTTGTTTCTGCCTCTTTTCGCAGTGGCACAGACAGGTGTGCTGCCTCGTTCACAAGCATGGGAACAGAACGTTGACCCGCAAGCGCTTCTCGAATTTGTGAAAGCGGTGACCGAAACAAAAGACACCGAACTTCACCATCTTATGGTGGTGCGCGGTGGAGCGGTATTAGCGGAAATTCATCCTGAGCCGTTCCGCGCCGAAGACCGGCACACGCTGTATTCGGCAAGCAAGACTTTCACTGCTCTCGCTGCCGGACTCGCCTACGACGACAACCTTCTGCGCATCAACGACCGTGTGGCAAGTTTCTTCCCCGAATTTCTCCCCGACAGCGTGAGCGAGAAACTGGCGGAAATGACCGTGAAAGACTTGCTCACCATGAGCAGCGGAATAGTTCCCGACTGGGAAATGCGAAGCAACACCACCAAATGGATACAGACCTGGCTGGCTAAAAATGTGATTGACCCGGGCAAACAACTGCGCTACGACTCCATGACAACATATATGCTCAGCGCCGTGGTGCAGAAAGTGACCGGAAAAACAATCATGGACCTGCTCCGGGAGCGCATTTTCACCCCCATGGGAATAAGCGAAGTGGAGTGGGAAGAAAGCCCCGAAGGTATCAATACTGGCGGATGGGGACTACACATCCAGACCGAAAGTGAGGCAAAAATCGGAATGCTTCTCTGCCACAAGGGCGAATGGGAAGGCAAACAGCTCGTTTCCCGCGAATGGATTGAACAAATGACATCCAAACAGATTCCTACCGGCAACCCCAACGATCCTCCTGCCGACAACAATCAGGGCTATGGCTACGAGCCGTGGATGAGCATGGATCCTGGCGCTTTCTGTGCAAACGGGGCATTTGGGCAGTATATCGCCATGGTGCCTCAAAAAGATGTGGTGGTGGTGATAAGCGAACGCAGCGGACAGGGCGCTCAACAACTTAAACACATCTGGAACATCCTCATGCCTGGTGTAAAGGACGAACCCGTTGAGCCCGACGAAGCAGCCGAAAAGGCTATCGCTGATTTCTGCAACAAACAGAAGTTGCCAGTGGATAAAGGGAAAAAGAGCGTGATGATGAGCAAACCTGTGGAAAAGACCATGGGCGCATTCACTATAAAACTCCAGGGCGCACCCACCATGACGATTGAACCTCGCGGTGGGGTGTATCAACTGACATGGGCCTTGAAAGAGGGTCCCATGAAATCGGTACCGCTGGCTTTCGACCAGTGGAGCTACCGCACCAACAGCGACCAGCCACCTTATTCCATCACTCCGCGCGGTCGTTTCACCGGACTTGGCAGGCAATGGACCACGGCCGGACGCTACTGCTGGACAAACGGTCAGACCCTGAAGATGCAAGTGCAGTGGGTGAACTGGATTAGCGCACGCTACATCACCGTCGACTTCAAAGAGATGAAGGTTACGGTAAGAGACAATTTCACCGGCAAGACCATTGCCTACAATATTCAGAGCTATCAGGGTTCATAATGAATTATTCGGGCTTTAATGCTAAAGAAAAACGCCGCTAACCAATAAAAACTCACAACTTATTATTAACTTTGCTTTCAGAAAATCTAATTGTTTATTTCATACAGAGAAAATGAACGTTCGCGACACGATGAAACAAATATTGGAAGCCGAGAGCCGGGCTATTGCCAATATACCTGTTACCGACGACTATGAACGTGCGGTGAAACTGATTGTAACCCAAGGAAAGGAAAGGGGCGGACAGCTTGGCACCAGTGGTAGGGGAAAGTGCGGACAGATAGCCCAGAACATCGCCACCACATTCTCGTCAACGGGAATACCGGCAGTGTTTCTGCATCCGAGCGAAGCACAGCACGGCGACCTCGGCATACTTCAAACCAACGATGTGATGCTGCTGCTTTCCAATTCAGGAAAAACCAGGGAAATCGTGGAACTTGTGAGCCTCGTTCACTCGTTCTCCGCTGAAATGAAATTCATAGTAGTTACCGGGAATCCCGAAAGTGAACTTGCCCACCATGCCGACATCTGCCTCTGGACTGGAGGTGCTCCGGAAGTATGTCCGCTGGGACTCACACCCACCACTTCCACCACAATAATGACAGTGATAGGCGACATACTTGTGGTGAATGTGATGAAGGAAACCGGATTCACAAAACAAGACTATGCCCTTCGCCATCACGGTGGCTATCTGGGCATTAAAAGCCGGCAAGGAGAAGATCCTGCGTTCATCAACAACCGGCATAAATAATTACTTGATATGAGACGGAAAATTATAATGATTGGCGAGTGTGTGCTCGATGTGCTCTTTGAAGGCAACCAGCCCCAGAGGTCATTCGTAGGGGGCAGAATCGCCAATGCGGGAGCATCGCTGGCACAAACCGGACTTGACGTGGCAATGGTGAGCGAATGTGCCACCGACCGCGTGGGAGACATAATAATCGACTTTCTTCAAAAGAAATGTGTGGACACACATTCTGTGGACCGCTTCGCCGATGGAAAAACCGCTTTGTCGGCAATATTCAGCGGTGGCAGTGAGACAATGTCGCGCATTGTGAACTATGGCGTTTATCCCGACGAGAGATTCGACGTGGTGTGGCCGAGAATCGACCAGGACGACATCGTAATTTTCGGCTCGCTCTATGGGGTGGAGAATTCGTTGCGTGAACGACTGATGGATCTGCTCACTCACTGCGTGGAGCGGCACGCAATAATAATCTATCTGCCGGGATTTCAGCACGGACTGAATGTCCGCATCACCCATGTAATGCCCGCAATACTGGAAAATCTGGAAATAAGCGACTTTGTCATTACTCACCAAAACGATGTGAACCAGATTTTCCCAGGTGAGAGCGGAGAAGAAGCTTATCACAATCACATTGAATTCTATTGCCACAACCATCTGCACATTTCTCAGGATTTCAGCACAACGCTTTATTACAAGGGGGCTTATCAGAATTCTCCCGCTCCTGCCCGTGAAGTGCGCAACAGCCTCGGTTGGCAGGCGGGAATTATTGCCGGACTGGCTTTCGCCATTATCAGCAACGGATTCACAAAAACCGACATATCAGCATTGAGTAATGCTCAGTGGCAGAATGTTCTGAATGAGGCCATAACGTGGGCAAAAGAAGGCGAATCGCACGACGACAACTGCGTGGGAGCAGATTTCGCAAAAGAAAAGAAAGTACAATTACTTACCGACATTCAATGACAAGACTTCTGCTTGAAACATCTTTCCCATCATCGGTAACCGACGAAAAACTGATTGCCGAACAGATAGAAACCACCGGCAAGATGCCTGTGGAGGAAAGTGCTGAAGCACAAGACAATGCAAAATTGTGCTATGTCTTATATCTCGTCAGGAATGAAGAACGGACTCTTGCACTGGATTTCATCAATTCGGTTTTGGAGAGCGAAAGGCACCAGTTGATGCCTCCGCTGCATCACGCATGGCTAAGACTGGCCCGGATGACCCTTCTGATTGATATTGAGGACTTCAGTGCCGCACTTAACGAAGCCGAAAACACGCTGGTGATTCTCTCGGGTATGATTGGGCGGAAGAACGACACTTTTCTGGCGATTGTGGCCTCAATTCTGTTCAATTTATCCCGACTTCACCATGCCACCGGTGAAAGCGGACGTGCCACTAAGGAACTGCTGAAATCGCAACAACTCTTTGAACGCCTCGCTAAAAAAGACGAAGCAAAGTATTCGGCAATGCTCTTTCATGCTGTGAAAGCTTCAACGAGCATCATAAAATCCCGCCAGAGGCAGATGCAGATTTTTGCTCATTATCAGGACATTACAGAACAGAACACTCTTCTTCTAAACGATGACAGTGATGCCACGATTGCTCTTGGCAATCTGGTGGATTCGCTGGCTCACGAAGGCGAAATAATGCTTGAACTCGGCAACGGACGTAATGCCGTGAAATACTATACAAGAGCTCTCCGATACCAGAAACGTCTTTCGGACGGCATGGGGATGCGTGAGCTGGAACTGTCGCTGGGGCTGGCACGCGGACTGATGCGTGTAACCAACCGGCGTGCAGCGGCAGAGCAGCTCCTGTCTTCTCTTCTGCCTCTGGCTCAGCGTTTAGGAGCTCAGAAAGAAGAAAGTGAAATTACGGATTTACTCAATAGCAAAAATAAAAACTTCAATATCATGAATCTCTTGAAGACTATTTTCACGTGTGTGGTTTTAACTCTTTGCGCCGCCACAAGTGCCGACGCACAACTCATAGTGGGACACCGCGGCTCGGTATGGGGGGTGGAAAACACCAAGGCTGCTTTCGTAAACGGTGCCAGAGCCGGTGCCTGGGGACTTGAGTGCGACATTCATCTCACTGCCGACGGTGCTTTCGTGGTGTGCCACGATGCCACCACCAAGCGAATTGGAGGCACTGAAGAGCGTCTGGGATCAATTAATCTGAATAGAGCCATGGCGATTGAACTGTCGCAGACGCGTCGCGGCATATACTACGCAGGGCATCTCATTTCGCTGGGTGAATATCTTGATATCTGCAAGGAGGAAAATGTGGTTCCCGTGATTGAGGTGAAATACACCGACTGCGCCACCGTACACAGCGAAGAGAAAAACCCCGAAAACAACAATTTCACCGGCGTACCGGCGCTGCTGAGCCTCGTGGAAAGCAAAGGCTTGCTCGACAAGGCTGTGATTATCTCATTCATGCCCGGGGTGATTGAATATATAAAGACAAACCATCCGAATGTCCAGGTTCAGGTGCTTGCCGGTGATGGCGACATCAACAACTGGGTAACATGGTGCAAGGAGCGCAAAATCGACCTGGATGCCTCATGGGGCCTGATTACAAAAGAAGCCGTGGACGAACTGCATAAAGCGGGTCTGAAAGTGAACGTATGGACGGTGGACGACCCCGAGGTATTTGCCCGACTGCAGGAATGGGGGGTGGACTACATCACCACTAATGCGCTGTTTCCCCAAAAGTCAAACTGATAATTTCCGTGAATCATGTCAACCAACTTTTCATTTGCAGAAGATTTGAAATTCATCTCCGGTGCCCGCATCGCCATTGTGGCTGCTGAGTGGAACAGCCACATTACCGATGCGCTCCTGAATGGCGCAGTTGGCTTCCTCAAGGAGCATGGCTACAGCACCGAGAATTACGGCGTGTTCCGCGTACCAGGCACGGTGGAACTGACCTATGCAGCCGCACAACTGGCTAAGCTGCAGGAGTTTGATGCCATTATCATGATAGGCTGTGTGATTCGCGGCGACACCTCGCACTTCGACTATGTGTGCCAGAGCGTCACTCAGGGATGCACCATACTCAATGCCACACAGGACAAACCGGTGATTTTCTGTGTGCTTACGGTGGACAATGAGCAGCAGGCGCTTGACCGCGCCGGAGGACGACTCGGGAACAAGGGAGCAGAAGCCGCCGAGACCGCCATCAAGATGCTCCTCTTCCGCCAGAGCATTAAGCGCAAGACTGATGATATCTAA
>JAGCVR010000097.1 GCA_017962285.1 Muribaculaceae bacterium
ACCGAGGAGAACGGCGTAATCACCATCGACGACATCCACGCTCACGAAATCACCGTTGACGGACTCGATCCCGAGACACCTTACTGCGTCCAGGTGGACGTGCACCACGTGGGAACGCTCGTGCTCTCTTCGAACATAAGAATCGTGAGGACACTCCCCGCTCCTGCACTCCGACTTGGCGACGTGAACGGTGACGGCATAATAGATGTTACCGACGTCGTGCTGCTTGCCAGCTATGTAATGGGCGACCACCCAACTCCGTTCTACATTGAAGTTGCCGACCTCAACGACGATGGCATAATTGACGTTACCGATGTGGTGCTGGATGCCGAAATCGCAATGGGCAGCTGACAGGAGACAGAAATATGGAAATCGTCCACAGAACGCCGGCGGGGAAGCAAGTCTTCGACTTGCCCGTCAACACTACGGGCCCATTAAACGAGTACCCGGCTATTCTTTGGTTGACCCTGTCTGACCAATCCGCTCTGTCTTCTCTTGCTTTTTCGTTGTTTTCCGGGAATTGCGACGCTGCAGTTTCAGTTCATCCATATAAGCAGCGGTGATGATGCCGGAAGGCAGTGCAATGATGGCAATTCCCACTATCGACGACAAAATGCTTATTACCCGCCCCACATTGGAAACCGGGGTAATGTCGCCATAACCCACCGTGGTGAGCGTACACGCCGCCCAGTAGAACGCATCGAAGAAGTCGTGGAACAGATACCTGCCCGTTTCCGGGTTTATCTCCACCTCGGCATTAAACATGATAAGAGCCGTGACAAACACATAAAAGATGGCAAGCGAGAACACTGTGGCAAGCACTTTCCTCTGGCGGACAATCACCGACTGAATCAGCATCAGCGGCTCGAAATAACGCAAGACCTTTATCACCCGCACAATCTTCAGCAGTCGCACCATACGCGAAAGCTTGAATGCCTCGCGGACAAAATTGAATGTGGGCAGAATCGACAGCAGGTCAACTATTGCCATCGGAGTGAACGGGTAAATCAGAAAAGCCAACTTACCACGCCTCTTGTGGCGCATATCGGCTGTGAACCAACGCAGCAGATAATCGATAATATAAAGAACACAGGATGAAATGTCGAAAATATAGAACATTCTGTTGTGCTCACGGAACATCAACGGCAGAATACCGATGAAAATGGCAATGAGCATAACCCAGTCGTAGATTCTCGCCAAGCGACTGTCATCGTTGTTATACTTTGGCTCAACGATACTGTAAATCTTTTCTCTTATTCCGTATAGTTTCATGGTGTCAAAGATACATCAGTTTATGAGATTTTGCAAATTCAGCCGCTACCACTGTTCCAAACTGGCTTCATTTTCCACTTTTTCACGCACTTTCGGGTCGAGCGACGGGAAAAAGCGGAATCCGGTGAGGCGCTCCACCTGCGAAAGCGTGTTCACGTAAAGGTCCTTTTTCCGGCTGCCATCGGTATTGCGGCATATAAAACCAATCGCCCGCGGCGGATCAAGGCAGAGCACCACCTTGAAAAACGCATCGGGAACAGCCACGTTGTTCTCTCCGATATATCTTGGTGGACTGCTGCGGAAAAACATGGGTCCGCAAATCACATACACCTCACCATATTTCTCCGCCCATTGGCGCGACGAGATTTCGATCTGGTTCCACACCCCGCTGTTGAGATTGGCATCCTGCGGACAGATATTGGTGAACAGGAACGTGTTGTACATGGCATCGTGGTCCCACTTGTTGTCGCCGGCAGGACACATGTGTCCGCGCGAATAGCCACTTCCCTTGTAGTCGGAATTCATGGCGCGCGGCATCTCCACTTCCGTATCTTCGTGAAAAGCATTGCCCATTCTGCCCACGTTTCCGGTAGCATGAGCGCGGGTTATGCGCCACGCTACCCAGTTCGGGCACAGAGTCTTATTGTTGTAGGATGTGATATAGCTGTTTCGCACCAGAATCTGCTCAGGAAGCCCCGGGACGGGTTCCACCGTGCCGACCTTGGTGAAGTCGGTGGCTTCAGAAACAGGCCTAGGCATGACCGCATCTGCTATCTTACCCGAGCCAGCCTCATCGTTTCTGTCGCGGCAACTGCACGACGAGCCGATAATTAACAGTGCCAGAGCGGACAAAAGCAGCAATCTCACCTTCTTATTCATGACAAGTACATTTTTTTGCATCACAAAGTTAATACTTTCGTGCGGAGTTATCTGCAATATTTGCAATTTGTAGTATTAATAAGTAATTTTGCAAAAGACAAAACAACTATCATTATGAATAACCACTTATCACGAATAATACTCCTCTTTTCTGTCATTTGTTTCTCCAACCTGGCTTTTGGGCAAGCAAAGAGTCACGTCACGTCACGTCCTCTGCCGCAAAACGTGCCGTCGGTAACGCTCAGCAACTGGCAGACAATCACCCCCGACACCACAGCGGCGGCGGAGCCGTCACTGCTGTTCATGCCGCTGATTTTCAGCGACAGTAAGCCCACGGACGACACCTGCGCCGAGGACTCTGCCCTCACCCTTAACGCCGACGACGAGTGGCTCACCAATGCCACACGCGAAGGCAACCGCGTGAAGCAAATCCGACGCGACGCATCCATCGCCAACCCTCAATATGTGAAACTCCACGAAGACCTCCTGCCGGAGCCACCAAAGCAATACGAAATCTCCCCTGACCCAACGAGCGGAAAACTGCCCGTGGCAAAGGTGATTCCACCGCCACCGGTCGAAATCCCCGTTGACGACACCCCCGTGAAGATTCACAACTGGATTCACTCCTTCGACGGCTCGCTGCACTTCAACCAGGCCTACGTGAGCAGCAACTGGTATCAGGGCGGCAACAACAACCTGAGCATACTCGGCGACATAAAATGGGAATTCAACCTCAATCCCAACATTCATCCCAACATCACCTTCACGAATCTCCTGCACTACCGCGTGGGAATCATGACGGCTCACAACGATGAGTACCGTAAGGTTGCAATCAATGAGGACAACTTTCAGTTCAACTCCACCATCGGTTACAAGGCTGTGAAGAAATGGTATTATTCGGCAAGTCTGCAGGTCAAGACGCAGTTCTTCAAGAGTTACAAGGAAAACACCATGGACATGAAGTCGGCATTCCTCACTCCCGCTGAGCTGAACCTGGGTCTCGGTATGACCTACACGCACGAGAACAAGGAGAAGGACCAGAAATTCAGCCTGGCAATCAACCCGTTCTCCTACAACATGAAATACTGCCGCGACATCGACAACATCAGCCCCACCACATTCGGCATCGATGAAGGAAAGCATTTCAAGCACGACTTCGGTTCGAGCATCAACGGAAGCCTGAAATGGAAAATCACGCCTTACATCACATGGAGCGCGCAGTTCGACTTCTTCACGAATTACAAGTACGTGCAGGCGAACTGGCAGAACACGTTCGATTTCTATGTAACAAGGCACCTGAGTACTCAGATCTACACCCACCTGCGCTTCGACCGAACCCACCCGCGCGACGACAAATGGCATTATTTCCAGTTCCGCGAGACCCTCAGCTTCGGACTCACCTACCGGTTTGCCACAATTTAACTCTCATCTTTGCAGAACACACGAATAGCTGATGAAACAGTATCTCACATTATTGCTGACTGTGCTGGCAACGCTCCTGGCGGCTGCCACGCCGCCCGAACAATCCGTCATTATCGACGGCGTGGACCTGCCCATGATGAAGCAGCGGCTCGCCACGTCCGACCTGCAGCCCGAAGAAGGCATCTGGTACTACCCCGCCGAAGAAATGACTCTCGCCATCGAGAAATACAACGGCGAAAAGAACATCAGCTACAGGATAATCCTCGTGGACTCGCCCGACGTGGAACTGATGCCGGGGACAGTGATTGGCTACATCGCCACTTCGGTGCTGAAAAACAAGATGAAACTGTGGCTCTACAGCGAGCGCAGCCACCTCACCCTCACTTCGCCGCTGGAATGTGTGGCGACACTGAGCAGCGATGCATCCACCATCACTTTCGAGCCGCCGCGCTGGAAGGTGAAAGTGCGGGTGAACGTCGCACGGTTCCTCCCCACAATCTTCCGCGGAGTGGGAATAACGCCCGAGAAATCGGAAGAGAAACTTCCCATCGGGTTCAGGAAAATCTTTCCCGCCGACGGCAATGGTGAAACCTTCTCTAAAATCCGATACCTATGAAACACCTTATCACACTGATTATCATCGCCACGCTCGCCTGTAACCTTGCGCTCGACGCAAGGACACGCACCACGCGCGCCCAGCTCAGGAACGACAATCACCCCGTGGAACTGATTGCCGACTCCACCCTTGCCGACACCGACGGCTTTTCGCAGCACGACATTACCCTGAAGGGCTACAACAAACGTGCCAGCGACTCAAAGGAGACGTTTTTCGTCACCAACAACACATCGCACCGCATCAGCTCCGTCAGGCTGCTGTTCCGCTACTCCGGCGTCAACGGTGAAAAGCTCCACGAACGGGAGGTGTCGGTGCCAGTCGCCCTCAAGCCCGGCGAGACAAAGCTCGCATCGGTCACTTCGTGGGACGTGCAGCATTCGTTCTACTATTATGCCAGCACCAAACCCCGCAAGAATGCCATAGCTTATACTGTGGCTTACCGCGTCCTCGGATATGACGTCCCCGTGGGAAAATGATTCAGCAGAAAACACGATGGAGCAACTGATCAACATATTGAAAACCGAAAACTGCTCGCTGGTTCTCAGGACAAGCGACGGCACCATCCACCGCCGGTTCGGCCGTGGCATCTCCGACCTTTACCAGATCTACATTTCGGAGCCGCATCTGCTTGACGATGCCGACGTAGCCGACAAGGTGGTTGGGCGCGGAGCGGCAACGCTCATGATTATGGGTGGTGTGAAGCGGCTCCACGCAGTGGTGATGAGCCAGAACGCACTCTCGTTCCTGAACGACAGCGCCATGGAGTTCAGCTGCGACAGCCTCGTGGATACAATAATCAACCGCCGCGGCGACGGAATCTGCCCTGTGGAAAAGCTCACCGCCGAAGCCTCATGTCCTGAACAGGCACTTTCGCTGATTTCCGGTTTCCTCGCAAAAAATGAACAATAACAAACTCAAGATATATGGCTAAACTGAACTTGAAAAACATACGTCGCAAGAAAACAAAGATTGAAAAGGAACTGCTCGATTTCTTCAAGACGTTCAACTGCAAACATGAGTTGGACAAGATGCAGGATGAGAATTCCGACAACATACGCTACTCCTTCAGCTTCCAGGGGGGAAGCTTCTTTGCGCTCATTAATGGCGAAGTGGGGGTAGAGGTCATCTATCCGCGGATATTCGACGTCGCAACCGACGAGATTGAAATGGTGAGGGCGCAGTGCAACCGCTTCAACGCCTTTTGCTTCGCCCACAAATTCACCTATCAGGTCATCGAAGACGAAAACATCATCGCCGTGCACGCGTCGGTGTTCTACAACTCCATAAACGAGTCCTTCGAGCACCTGCTGAAAGGATTCTTCAATGTGGCGCGCGAATTCAAGAGCGAGTACAAGAACCTTACCGAAAGCATCAAGAGCCACAACAGCAGCAAAGACCCCGAACGCCGATATGCCGCGAACAAACGGGAGGAATTCCTGCTCAAGCAGATGGAAATCTCGCATCAGGAAGCCGAACGGAACTACTCCTTCGGCAATTCCGAGCCCCTGACAATCGGAGACCTGGCTTCGCGTCTCCTGCCCCTGCTGAACCACCGGTTCACCAATATCTCGTGCGACAGCGCCGACAGGTTGCCCGAACTTTCCTCGCACGACGAAATAGCCGGCTTCAACGTCGGCTCACTGGTCTTCAACCAACCTGACAACACGCTTCTGGCGCATAACGCCACCATAACCGTCAAGGCGGCCGTTCCTCATTCCAATCAGCCCGAGCGCGTGTTCGTCATCAACCTGAACCACGAAAGCACCACCAACCGCACTCACTTCTTCCGCGTCACAATCACTCTCGTTCCCGCGCCGACAAGTCGCGACAACACGCTCGAAAGCCACAAGGACCGCCCCGACGTAATCTCGTTCCTCATCTCCCTGAGCAACGTCTCGGCAACGAAACTGCAGCAGGAGTTCAACTATATGTGGGAAGACGCGAAGATCAAGGTCCGCGACGGCAACATGGCCGAGCTCTCCGAAGAACAGATGTTCCTC
>JAGCVR010000098.1 GCA_017962285.1 Muribaculaceae bacterium
AGTGGTTCTCACAGTGCCCATGCTCACTTTCCCGTAAAGCGTCTTTTCCTTCCACACGCCGAATGCCTTGTTCAGAGTCAAATCGGTGTCGGCAATAAGAGTGAACGGCAGACCGTATTTCGCGGCAAATTTCTTGTGCGATTCCACGCTGTCCTTGCTCACCCCGACCACTTCATACCCGGCTTTTCTCAATGCGCCGTAGCCCTCGGTGAGGCTGCACGCCTCGGCAGTACACCCCGGGGTATTATCCTTGGGATAGAAGTAAATCACAATCTTTTTCCCGGCAAAATCCTTTGCCGTTACTTGGCGACCGGTGGCATCGGTCCCCAAAATCTCCGGTATCTTGTCTCCAATTTTCATAGTAATACTTTTTTCTATTGCAAATTTACTTTTTTCTTGTCGTTTTTTCAATTTTTACACTGCAAATTTAATGCATCTATAGTGCCACATTCATTCTCACACCAGTTAAAATATCTAAAATACCAAAAAACCTAAGAGAGGCACGCCCAATCTCCATCGTGGACATGCCTCTCTTGTGCGATTATTTCTCCGTGAATTATTTCACTGATTTCATCTTGTAGAACGAGCGGAACACAAAGTAAAGCGCCACGAGCACGAACAGGATTCCAAAGAATGGAGCCAGCTCGCGGAAACGTTCACTGATGGCAATTTCCATTGCAAGCACACCAAACAGCGTGGTGAACTTGATGATGGGGTTCAAAGCCACCGAACTTGTGTCCTTGAACGGATCGCCAACGGTGTCGCCAACCACACTTGCATCGTGCAGGTCAGTTCCCTTAGCCTTGAGATCCACTTCCACCACTTTCTTTGCATTGTCCCATGCACCTCCGGCATTAGCCATAAACACTGCCTGGAACAGTCCGAATACCGCGATGGAGATAAGATAGCTCACAAAGAGACAAACAGCGTCATTTCCTCCAATGCTGCCTGGCGACGACAGGCACGCGAAACCAAGGGCGAAGCAGAAGATGGCGATGAAGATGTTTATCATTCCCTTTTGAGCATAGTTCGTACAGATGCTCACCACTTCCTGAGATTTCTCGGCATCGGCCTTCTTCGGAGCATTCACGTCGAGTTTTATGTTGTTCTTGATGAATTCCACGGCACGGTTTGCACCGGTGGTTACAGCCTGCATACTTGAGCCAGTGAACCAGAATACCACACAGCCACCAAGGATAAATCCAAGTATTGAATACGGGTTGAGCAGGTTCAGGATGGTTTCGGGCTGAACATCAAGCGTCTTCTGAATCATGAGGATGAGCGAGAATATCATGGTAGTGGCTCCTGCCACGGCAGTACCGATAAGCACAGGCTTGGCGGTTGCCTTGAATGTATTGCCGGCGCCGTCGTTTGCCTCAAGATAATATTTTGCTTTCTCAAAATCGGGCTTGAAACCAAAACCTTCCTGAATTTCCTTGTCGGCTTTCTCAATGTCATCTTCAATCAGCGAAAGTTCATACACGCTCTGGGCATTGTCGGTCACAGGGCCGTAGCTGTCAACGGCGATTGTCACAGGACCCATGCCGAGCATACCGAATGCCACAAGACCGAACGCAAAGATTGAGAAATAGCTGCCGAGCAGGCCCTCCATGCCGAATTGAGCCGAAGCAATATAGGCAATGAGCATGAGCAGGAAGAACACCATGCCGGTCCAGAAGCTGCCAAAGTTACCTGCCACAAGTCCGGAAAGGATATTGAGCGAGGCTCCGCCCTGACGGGATGTTTCCACCACTTCGCCCACATGGGTTGACGTGGGTGATGTGAACAGTTTTGTAACTTCCGGAATCAATGCTGCACCAAGTGTTCCGCAGGAGATAATGGTTGCCAGTCCAAGCCACCAGTTGTTTCCGAGGTTACCCAAGAGGAAATAGCTTGCAAGGAATGTAGCCACGATTGAGAAGATAGATGTAATCCATACAAGGCTTGTGAGTGGTTTCTCAAAGTTAATGTCATCGGCCTTGTTGTATTTTGCCTTCGACAATGCGTTGTTGATGTAGTAAGAAAGGATGGAGGTAACCACACCGAGAATACGCATAACGAAAATCCACACCAATAGCTGAATCTGTATGCTTGGCTGAGGCACTGCAAGCAGTATGAACGACACGAGTGCCACGCCGGTAACGCCATAAGTCTCGAAACCGTCGGCAGTCGGGCCGATTGAGTCTCCGGCATTGTCGCCAGTACAGTCGGCAATAACGCCGGGGTTGCGCGGGTCATCCTCGCCAATCTTGAACACCACCTTCATCAAGTCGCTGCCGATATCGGCAATCTTGGTGAAGATACCGCCGGCAATACGAAGCGCACTTGCGCCGAGCGACTCACCGATGGCAAATCCTATGAAGCAGCTGCCGGCAAGGTCCGCAGGCATAAACAGCAGAATGACGAGCATAAGGACAAGTTCAACGCAAATCAGCAGCACGCCGATGCTCATTCCAGCAGAGAGGGGTATGTTGAGCAATTCCAGCGGACGGCGACGCAAAGAAGCGAATGCCATGCGCGAATTGGCAAGGGTGTTCATTCTCACACCGAACCAAGCCACAGCATAAGAGCCCATGATACCAATCACTGTCCATGCCAGGATAAGCAGCACCGACCCTATCGGATGAAGCGCCATGAAGCTTGTGGGATCCTCGGGTTTCGTCAAGACTCCAAAATACAGAGCAATCACAAGTCCGATAAACACAAACAGGATACCGAGGAATTTTCCTTGCTGTCTCAGGTAGGTTGAACACGTCTTGAATATCACGTCGCCAATCTCGAGCATTGAATTGTGTGCCCTCAATTTACGAACCTTGTGAAACTGCCAGTATCCAAACAACATGCCCAGTACTATCACAAGAAAACCCCAATAGAGAATGCCCGATTGAGGATCTTGCGAAAAACCTTCGGGCATCTTCAGGTCAGCTTCACTTGCGAACATTGCCGCGGGAAGCATCAGCATACTTAATGCAAAAAATAATTTTCTCATTGTGTTGAGTAGTTTTTATAGGTTAAGTTTAATATTAGTTGGTCTTAATTAGTCCATTATAACCGGCTGATTCACAACGAAACAGCAACACATTCCAATGTGGCTCGCACCGATTGTAAATGCAAAGATAATAAAAAAATGTTAATGAGGCTACAACCGCACCGTTTTTTTCACAATTATTCACCGCAAAGTAGTAGCCATGGCAGGTGTTGCAATGCAAGCGAGGATAAACACAGGGAAAAAGAAGTGAAGCCTGGGCAGTAACCCGGCTCCACTTGCGCTATTGAAAAAGTTTTTATCTTTCCCTTAGTTCAGCAGTCCCATGAACTTGGCATCGTCGACGGTAATAAACCGCATGTTGCGGACATCCAGAATCACACCTTCCACGTGGTCGTCGACATCAATTCGAAGTTTGTCGCCAACAGTGGCTTTCCATCCCCAAATAGAGGCGGTTTGAGTGCAGTCATACGCGAAATTCTGCCATTCGTCGGGCGATTCCTTAAGATTCACAGCAGGCGTACTCTTTCCACTCATCGCATTGCCGCCATAGCTCACATAGAAGAACTGAATATGCGAATTCATATTGACCTTGTAGCGGAAAATCAGCACCAGTCCCCTGGCGTCAGCAGTAAATTCATTACTGTACATGTATGGGTCAAGCACGCCGGAATGCTCCTCTGTTAACCATTTAGTCTCAAATTTG
>JAGCVR010000099.1 GCA_017962285.1 Muribaculaceae bacterium
CCGGACACGGCAACGGCACGGTGACGGCAACGGTTTCGGTGGTAATACCGGCCGAAGAGGTGGGGTCAGGGGCATCCGTCGCGTGGCAGCCCGTGATTTGGGCCGTCACGTAAAGGGTCTTGCCGCGCAAGTCTGCCCCTTGCAGCGCCGCGTCGCCCGTAACAGCCACACCGCCCAACAATTGGGTATTGCCCACATTCATAGTCGCATCTGTGTAGAAAGTTCCCGACATACCGCTAACCGTCATTTTAAACTTGGCCTGCATACCGTCCGAAAGCACCCCGCTTAAAATCGGCGTAGTAAACACTAAACGGTTCGAGTCTGTCTCCGAAAAGGCCACCGACAGTGTACCGAGAGCCGGACAGACCGGGGTCTCGCCAGTCAAGGAGTCGAGCACCATGGGAAAATCACAGACAGTCCCTTGGGGGACATCCGGCGTCTGCGCCGAAACAACACCCCAACACATACGGAATACGATTAAGAATGCGAAAAACTTTCTCATAAAACATTATTTAAGTATGTGACATCCCCATTCCCTGCTCCTCTAAAAGAAACGGGCGCCGATGACTGCGACGCCCGTCTCTCTTTACTCATTTCAAAAGAAACCTTACGGCTCAGTATAAGTTTCCGAAGGAACTTCTATAGGATTATCATTACAAGTTACAACAACGCTAAGTTTAGCATTAAAGGATTCACCAGGAATCAGCGAAAGCTGACCTGCCAAAATATCGACAGTGATTTTACGATGCTCATAGTCAATACTCACTGTAGGTGTCACGCCGGAAAGAAGGCCGCCATTCTTATAAACGGTCGCAGTCACGGACGTAGGATCAGCACCTATATACTCCACTGTGCCAATGTAATGTCCTACAGAAGAGACATTCTGAAATTCAAAAGCAAAATCACCATGAGTGAAACATGTAGTCATATTTTGAAGATCTGAATACAACTGGCAGAGGTCAACCTCGGTATCACAGCTATAGTAGCGGGCATCCATTGAGTCGTTCACCAACGTCTGGACGAAACTGTTATTGTTACCGCCAGTATAGTGGTTGGCGAAGTAGGCATCCATCCAAGAGTTGAACTTGTTCACCAAAATAGTCTTCACTCCGTTGGGATTGTGGTCAATAGCATAAATCATAGCGTCAACATCGCTGGTCTGAGCATTTTTCGCGTAATCCATAATAACGGGGATGAGCAGTTTCTTCTTGGCGTTCGGCGTCATCAAATATTCGAAAGCTTTGTTCACAATACGGGATTTGACATTTTCCTGATTATCAGTTGTGGGAGGAATTGCCGCAATAATGGCATTCACATCATCGGCCGTCAGACTGAGGGCATACTGTCTGAGAATGTCATAGACCATCTCCGTGCTGTCTTTCAGGAACTGCACCAGAATAGTGTCAAGGGCAGCCGTAACTTGGGTATTACTAACCAAAGCATTGTAAAGGGTATCTATATCCGCTACAGTGGCATTCTCCACATAGTACATGAAGACCTGCTTGGCCAACTTGTAGTTCTCCTTCACGGAGTCAACAATCGTGGCCAAAAGAGTGTCCTTAAGATTATGGGGAGCACCTTGATCCATGGCATCGAGAATTGCCCGTACATCGTCCATGTCTGCATTCTTAACATATTCCACAATCATGTCGGTGGTAAGCTCGTCGTCCGTCTGGAGGGCATACGGCACCGCAGCGACCCGTGAAGTATCTGTAGGGACAGTGGCACCATTAACCGTATATTGCACTTTGATTGAGGCAACTTCCCAATTCATATTATTAAAGGCATCAGAAGTTTTGTCGCCAACAGACAGAAGGAGAAGACCGTTGTTGCTGGTCGTGCCCGTTAGATTCGGCTGCTCGAATGTGTGACCCTGGCCGTCGGTGATGGTCACCGTGGCGGTCACCGGCTTATTGACAACAAGCTTGCCTTGGTTGTCCACCACCACTGTTTGGTAGGTGAACACGCCTTGTGCCATCAGAAAACCGACCGACAGCACAAACATCATTATCAATGTTATTATCTTTTTCATCTCTTTCAAATTTTAATGATAAAGTTTATGGTACGGTTTACTGATTTTTCAATTGATCCACATCATAGGCTATCCTACAGACATCTACCGGGTCAGATTGTCCACCTTCAGTACATTCGACTTCGTTGTTTTGGTAATACTGAGCGTCAAGTGCAGTTCTCTTATTCCCCCAAGCAGTCTGGACAGCGGCATTAGTTAGCGTGGTAGTTCTGCCTGAAATATAGGCATCGAGATAGTCGTAGAACAGGACATCGACAAATGCGGTTTTCATGCCGGAGGTCTCAAAGAGGCCAAGGGCGTTATTCACTTCCTGTGCCGAGGCCGTATTCAGGAAATAATTCACCGTATTGAAAGCCAGGGCGCGATGTTGTTTCGCAAACTCAACGAGGTAGGGCAACAGCTGCTCCTCGTGTGTCATAATGGCATTGTAAACCTCATCCACCTCGGCTGTCGTCATGTCGTTGAGATAGGCCTCAAGCACTTCAAGCGCATATTCCTTGTTGGCGAGCGCATGCTGTTTAGCCAAGTTCACTGCCGCGGCAACCACTTCCGGTTTGTTCCTCACGACATTGTAAAGCTCGTTCACATCATTGACATCGGCATTAGCGAGATAGTATTTCGCCACATCCACCGCCTTATCCTTGTTCTCTTTCAGATATTGGACAAATTTGTTCTTGATAATCTGCCACAGTTCGCCGTGGGATTCCGCATTGTTGACAAGGGAGTCCATAATCTCCTTATAATCATCAATGGTGGTCGCAGTGTCGCTGAGGTAGGCCACAATCTGCTCTGTGGTGAGTTTGCTCGAAGCGGACTTCAGGGCATAAGGCACCGCAAGAACAGGAGTTTCAACCACAATCGGATTGCCATTGGCAGTGACCGTAGCGCGGATGGTCGTTGCCTTAGACCAGTCAATGTCAGCGAGCGAGTTTGTAGAATTGCCCACCAGGATGCTCAGCATGCCCAAGGTGTCGGTGTGGAGTCCCTGCTTAGTCTCGGCGTAAAGCACTTGCTGGTTCTCGCCCACAACTTGAATAGCCACATCCACCGTAGCATTGGCCACCAGCTCATTGTCCGCATTACGGACAACCGCCTGGTACCCAAACACGGGCGCCTGTGCGCTCACGATGCTCCAACCACACAGGAGCATCACAAATAGGGTTAAAATCTTTTTCATATTCTTATTTTTTTATTTTTCTTGAATTGGATTGACTGACCGTTAGTATTCCTTCACGCAACGCACACTAACCTTGTCCTTAATGGGGATGATGCTCTCCAGAACACTCTCGCAGTACCAAGCACAGACATAGACCTTGGCCGAGGTGATGGTGGAACCCGATTTGTAGAACGTGGTGCTCCACCAGTAAGTTGCCGTGCCGAGATCCTCATAGCGGGAAAGCGAGCTGTTGTACTTACCGGCGGGCAGCGCGGTAAAGTCTGAGTTGTTGGTGTTCTCGCTTGCACGCGGATCAATCCACAGGGTAGTATCTCTCAAATCTTGGGTTTTCACCGTACTGAGGGCTTCAAACTCCTGAATGGTAGGCAGGTGCCAGCCGGGAGGACAGATACCGCGAACATAACCGGCAGTATTCGCCGTCGGTTCCTCGCTGCCGTCCGGATTAACCTTCACCGCGTCATACCACGGATAGAGGAGACCGTAGGTCACACCGAGTGCCGCGCTATCGTTGTAGGAAGAAGCCGAGTCACTGGGCGTGCGCAGGTTCTGCTTGGTCCAGCAGTAACCCGCCACGGGAACCGTCTCATAAATGATGCTGTGGTCAACAGTGTCTTCGACCGTCACACCAGGACCGCACGGACGCACGGTGAGATGAAGAGTTGCGAGGACATCCAAATTCCGGGTGTCTTTCAACTTCATGTACTTTTGGTACGTACCAGCGGAGTCAACCGTAATGATGTCGAAAGTGAAATAGCCGTCGTCGTAGTTGCGGGTGCCGCCCAAGACGGTGGTGTCGATCACAACTTCCTCAAGCTGGGAGTAGGGCATCTCAAGCGTGAGGGTGTTGTCGGTGTTGGGACCGGCAACGGGCATACCAAAGGAAGCGTCAATGCCACCTGTGACACCGGCACTCACGAAACCCTTCATGTGCTGCGCGGAGAGGACACCTGCCCCGCACAACGCGATTGCTAAAATGAACAATGTCTTTTTCATATCTTTATTTTTTTTATTCAATTGATAGAAGCTTCTGTAAAACAAGTAACCGCAGTCAGATTAGCGCATGACATCGTGATGGAGTTCTTTAATGGCACAGAAATCAACAGTGCAGGTTGAAGGTTTACGAAGCAAAATATGGGTTTGGGTGTAATTATCAACGGCATGGTTCACAGCGGTTGTGGCATCAACGTCAAACTTCGTTGCGTTCGCTGGATCATTAAGGTAGTCTTCAATATAGGTATTGAGAATATTCCGTACATAATTTTTGACGCCATTGTTGGTGGCTTCGAAATAGGCGAATGCCTGAGCGGCCTCCTCTTCGGTGACATTTTCGATAATATAATTACCGAAGGTGTACAACAGGGTGCGGTTTTCCTGGGCTTTTACATAATTCTCCAAGTAGTTTCTGAAAGCCAGTTTCGCCTGCTCCGGAATATCTTGGATAGTGGCGTAAGCTCTTGCGATGTCGGCGGAATCCGCATTCTGCAAATACCAGATAACCACATTTTTCGCCAGGTCGCGGTTGTTGATAATGTATTGTTTAAGGAGTGCTTTCAACTCGTTCTTGGCCACGGTGTTGGCATTCACGGCGTCATAGACCTCTTGCACATGGCCGGCGTTGAGGTGATCCAGATAAGCCTTGGCCACATCCACGGCAATGTCCTTGTGCGTCTTCATATAGTCCATAATCGTGTCCTCCAGATCTTTCTGCAGGGGATCATTGTAAAGCACGAGGGCCTTGAGGATTTCCTCCGCGTCAGCGGTGGTCAGCGTGTTCTTCATGTAGTTGGCAATGCGCTCAGTGGTGAGGGGTGCGCCGCCGGCATAGATGGCGTAGGGCACCGGGGTCACCTGCATGGTACAGACGGGCGTTGGGGTCACGCCGAAATCGAACTCGGCAATAATGGTGGCCTTGCTCCAGTCAATCTGGGCGAGATTGCCATCCACAAGAGTGCCCTCACCCACGATAACGGAAATGAAACCGTTTTGGGTGGAAGTTGCGTCGTGCGTCTCCGTGAAGTTGTGAGTTCCATCCGTCACATTAAGAGTGACGGTCATGGCTTGGTTGTACACCAGCGTGTCGGCGTTGCGCACAACCGCCTGGTAGTTGAACTTGGGCCCGCTTTGGGCGGACAAGATGCCCACAAAGGCCGCGAGCATCATCAATAGGGTTAAGTTCTTCTTCATACTTTATATTTTTTACATTATTTAATTCAACACTTGGTTCTATTATCCTTCTTACTCTTCCCTCTTTATACACCGATTTGGGCATAAAAGGTTACATTCCACCCGCAAATCATAACGCCATCAGCACAAACGCCGATACGTATCTATCTCATTCTTAAATAGTTATAACTCTCAAAAACAGTTATACACACTATATTAATCAACCCGCAAATATAATATTTTTTTGAATTGCAAGTTGAAATGTTAGAAAATTTTGAAAAAAAATCGTCTTGCGTGAGACTCGAGACTTGAGACTCGAGACTTGAGACTTAAGACTTAAGACTTAAGACCTAAGACTTAAGACTTAAGACTTAAGACCTAAGACTTAAGACCTAAGACTTAAGACCTAAGACCTAAGTCTTGAAACTTGAATCTTGAAACTTGAATCCTGAATCCTGAATCTTAGAGCACCGCCATCGAAATCAGCCGCACCAGGAAGGCGGCAAGCCACGCCACAGCGGTGGTGTAGACGGCGGTGAAGGCCATCCATTTGCCGCCAGACTCGCGGTGAATGGCCGAAAGCGCGGCCACGCAGGGGAAGTAGAGCAGGATGAACAGCATGAACCCGAAGGCCACCCACGGCGTGAAGACCGGCTGGCCCTTGTCCGGCCCGGATGACCAGACATGGTTGCGCAGACTGCTCTGCAAGGCCGAGGAGTTCTCGTCAGCCTCCGCGTCGCTGTGGTAGAGCACCCCCATGGAGGCCACCACGATCTCCTTCGCGGCAAAGCCCGTGATGATGGAGACACCCATCTGCCAGTCGAAACCTAACGGACGGAACACCGGCGCGATGAACTTGCCGAACTGCCCGATGTACGAACCCTCGATCTGGCACGCCGAACGGTCGAGTTCCAACTGCGCAATGGTCTCCGCCTTCACGCTTTCGTCCAGCGTCTCATCGGCCTCCACCTGCTCAATCTGCGCGGTGTAGGCGTCGATGGCCGGACTGTGCTGCGGGAAATACTCCAACGCCCAGATGATGACCGTGGCCACGAGAATCACCGTACCCATCTTCTTGAGGTACTGCACGCTCTTGTCCCACATGTGGATGACGGCGTTGCGGAAGGTCGGGATGCGGTAGGGCGGCAGCTCCATCACAAACTGGTCGCGCTCCTTCTTGAACGCCACTTTCTTGACCAACAGCGAGGTGATGATGGCCATCAGAATGCCGTAAAGATAGATGGCGGTGAGCGTCAAAGCTTTATATTTGACAAAGAAAGCCGAAATAATGAGCATGTAGAGCGGCAACCGTGCCGAACACGACATGAACGGCACCGTGATAATAGTGAGGATGCGGTCCTTGCGGTTCTCCAACGTGCGCGTGGCCATCACCGCCGGCACACTGCAGCCGAACCCGATGATATAGGGAATGAACGACTTGCCGTGTAACCCCATGCGGTGCATCAGCTTGTCCATGATGAACGCGGCGCGTGCCATATAGCCCGTATCCTCCAGTATCGAAATAAAGAAGAAGAGAATCAGGATGTTAGGAAGGAAAGAACAGACCCCGCCCACGCCGGCGATGATCCCGTCAACCAACAAATCCTGGAGGATACCCTCGGGCAGGATGCGGGTGGTGACACGCCCGAGCCAGCCGAAGAACGACTCCAGCCACGCCTGCGGGTAGGCGCCGAGCGTGAAGGTCATCCAGAACATAAAGAAGAGGAAGAACAGGAGGATAGGAAAGCCCAACCACTTGTTAGTCAGAATCCTATCAACGGAATAGGCGGGCTGCTTACTGCGGTCCTCCCCCTGCTGGAAAGTTTCCAAAAGGGCTCCGCGCACGAAGCCGTATTTCGCGCCAGAGACAATGGTGGCGGCATCCTCGTTGTAGCGTTTCTCGATGATGGCGCGCTGCTCGTCGGCCACCTTGGCCACACTGCCGTCATCATCGTATTTGCCC
>JAGCVR010000100.1 GCA_017962285.1 Muribaculaceae bacterium
GAAGATGTTCTCGCAGCATTCAGGAAACTTCAGGAACTGCACGACAAGTGGCGTGAGACCGGTCCTGTGGCAAAAGACATAAGAGAAGAGCTGTGGGTTAGGTTCAAGAATGCATCTTCCGTAATAAACAAGAAACATCAGAGCTATTTCGAAGTCCGCAAGGAACAGGAGCAGACCAACGCACAGGCAAAGCAGGAACTTTGCGACAGGATTGAGGCAATTTCCACCGACGGCCTGAAGACTTATGCTCAGTGGGAAAACAAGACCAAAGAAATCATTGCCTTGCAGGATGAATGGAAAAAACTCGGTTTTGCTTCCAAGAAGCTGAACAATGAGCTGTTCAATCGTTTCCGCAAATCGTGCGACGACTTCTTTGAGAAAAAAGCGGCGTTCTTCAAGGCGCTGAAAGAAGAGCTGGCTGCCAATCTGGCAAAGAAGAACGAACTTGTGGAGCGTGCCGAGGCTTTAAAGGATTCCACCGACTGGAAGAAGACCACCGATGAACTGGTGGCGCTGCAGAAGGAGTGGCGCAAGATAGGCCCCGTGGTGAAGCGTCACAGCGAGAGCGTGTGGAAACGCTTTGTTGCCGCATGCGACCATTTCTTTGAGCAGAAAAAGGCACAGACCACAAACATTCATGCCGTTGAATACGACAACCTGAAACAGAAACGTGAAATAATTGCTCAACTCAAAGCCGCTCTTGAGCTTGAGGCTGCCGAGCAAGGAGCTAAAGAAGCACGTGAGTTGATCGCGAAATGGAACTCTATCGGTCATGTCCCCTATAAGGAGAAAGATAAAATCTATGCCGAATACAAGGAAGTGAAGGATCGTGCCTTTGAGAAATTCGACCTTCGCGGAAGCAAGGCAAGCCTTGCCAGCTTTGAGTCCTCTCTCAACGAGATGGGCGACAGCGGACGCATGTATCATGAGCGCGAGCGTCTTGTTAGAAGTTACGAGCAGAAGTGCAACGAGCTGAAGGTGTTCGAAAACAACCTCGGTTTCTTGTCGGCACGTTCCAAAGACGGAAATGTCATCGTTAAGGAAATGGAGAAGAAAATTTCGAAGATAAAAGACGAGATTTCCGTGCTAGAACAGAAGATAAAACTGATAGATTCAAAAGAATAGTTTTCTTGAAATCGAAATATATGTTTTTGTGTAACGTCGGTTACGGATTACTGACGTTGCAAAGATGCAACTAAGCAGCTAAAAGATTCTAATCGTGAGAGATTCGGGACGATATGGCCAGTTTATCGGGTGGATTTACACCGCCGTGGACTTCATTGTCATCAATGTGGTCTATCTGATGGTGTGCTTCTTCCTGCCCGATGTGTCGTTCTTCTCTCGCCAGGTGTGGATTTTGCTCAATCTCTCTTTCCTCGTTGAGCAGTATTTTGTCTCAAATATTCACGAGCTTCGTGTGGTTTATGCCGACCAGGTGGTACTCAGTGCTTTGCGGCAGGTATTGTTTCACGCACTGCTGTTTCTCACGCTTCTCACATTCTTCAACATAGATTCATCATGGCAGACGCTGCTCGTGTTCTATGCATCGTTCTTCGCCGGGTTGGCGATATGGTGGATTCTGTCGCGGAAATTGCTGAAGTGGTACCGAACCAAGGGCTTCAACTATCGAAGAATTGTTGTCATTGGAGGCGGCTCTGCAGGTCTTCGCCTGATGAATGAACTGGAGAGCGATCAGGGCTATGGCTACCGCATCGTTGCATTTTTCGACGACAACAGCAACTCTCGCTCAATAAAAGCCTATCGTGGACCCATCGCCGGAGTTGAGGACTATGTGAAAAACAACCTTGTGGATGAGATGTATTGCACCATCCCCGATGATGAGGACAATGCCGTGGGCCACCTGATACGGATTGCCGAGAACAATGCTGTGGATTTCTACTATGTGCCTCAGTTCAGCAATCAGATCACACGACGCTTCAGCCTGAATTCAATCGGAAACGTTCCGGTGCTTGCCGTAAGGCCTTATCCACTGAGCAGTCCCATCGCCCGTCTCTCCAAGCGTCTGTTCGATCTGCTAGTCTCTGGAATAGCGATGATTCTGTCACCGATAGTCCTGATTCCTGTTGCCATAGGAATAAAGCTTTCTTCGCCGGGACCGGTGTTTTTCAAGCAGGAGAGAACGGGTTATCGTGGCAAGCCGTTCATTTGCTACAAGTTCCGTTCCATGCGCGCGAACGACACGAGCAACACGCAACAGGCCACGGAGGATGACCCGCGCAAGACGAGGTTCGGCAATTTCCTCAGGCGGACAAGCATAGATGAATTGCCGCAGTTCTATAATGTGTTCAAGGGAGAGATGTCGATAGTGGGACCGCGTCCCCACATGATCAAGCACACTGAGGCCTACAGCGCACTTATCGACAAATACATGATTCGCCATTCAATCAAGCCGGGCATTACCGGCTGGGCGCAGGTGAATGGTTTCAGAGGCATTACAGACAAATTGTGGAAAATGGAAAAGCGCGTGGAATATGATGTGTGGTATGCCGAGAACTGGAACTTCCTGCTCGACCTCAAGATTATGTTCCTTACCGTGGTGAACGTTTTCCGTGGAGAGAAAAACGCCTTCTGATTCAGCTGAATTTCTAAACAAACTTCCCTGTGTGGTTTTTTCATTGGCCATCTCCGATGCCTACGTTTGACCGTGCTTATTTTCCCACGCCACACTCTTCAAGTGCCCGCGGCTTTGACTCAATTCGGGGCCTTCGTTCTCATCCGCATTGCCATTTCCGGCTTGATTTCTTGACGTAAAAAAGGAGCCACACATGTGCGGGCTCCTTTCTATATTTTGTATGATGAATCGGCTTAGAGACCAATCTTCTTGGCGATGTTGGCAGGAACGGTTTCCTTGTTCACAAGGACGTTGATTGTCTTTGCGAGGAAATAAGCTTCGCTCACGTAGAAGAATCCGCCATAGAGCTGGTTGGTGTCCCAACTGTTCTGAACCTTATAGTAGCGGTTCCCTTCCTGGTCCACAGCCTTGCCCACGATTACCATTCCATGGTCGTCGGTAGTCTCTTTCTCGTCGAAGCCTGCCTGGCGGCTTTCCTGTGTTACTTCCAGTTCCTTAACCGGACCCTTAACTTCCCATTTCTCGGCTTCGCGGTCTTTGTCGGAGAGTTGCTCCCAGCGGGCGCGGTCCGAACCGGTTAAGTCGGAGCCGTCCTTTTCCTTGAGCAGGAGGGCATATCCCTTGCGGAACTTGAACCCAGGTTCGCTTATGTCGGCAGCCCATTCCACAGGGTAGCCTTTATCCACGGCATTGTCAACAACCGCTTTCATCTCATCCATTTTCACGTTCATGCATTTTTCCCAGAGCCAGTTGTCGGCCACCTCCATTATGAACGGCTCATAGAACGGGTGATGGGTGAACGAAGTGATGCAGATGTAATCGTCAAGATTGATAGGCAGTGACTTGGCAAATTCCTTCGGCGTGTATTCTTTGCCTTTCCAAGTGAACTTCTCGGGCAGAGTGCCGAAATAAGCGTTGAGCAAGCCCTTGAAGCCTTCGATCCAAGCCGGCGTGAGTTTTTTGCGCTGATTCTTGTTGATTACATTCACATAGCCCGACATTGCATCGGCAATTTCTGAATGGTTGAATTTCTTGTCGCCGTAAGTCAGACCGGTGTACACGTCATTCGGCACCATGCCGTAGTGTCCCCAAACGTATGGAACATCCATGGAACTGCCGCCTTGGGCAAAGTTGATCTTTCCATCCATGCGGATATACTTGATGGCTTTGTCCATGTAGCAGTGCCAAACCACAAAAGCCTCGCTGAGATGAATCTCATCGCCGGTCTTGCGAAGAATTTCATCCTCAAAGAATGTGTTGGTGGAATAGCACCAGCATGTACCAGATTTGTACTGGTCCTTGACCGGAGTAGTCTTGATCACTTTCACATCGGTAAACTTGAATCCCGTGCTGTCGGGGATGATGATTTTCGGGTCATCGGCCCATGCACACACAGCCATGCTGCAGGCAAGAAATGCTAAAAAAAGTCTGTTCATTGTTATCTGGAGTTTATAATTCAGTATTTTATCTATTGAAAAA
>JAGCVR010000101.1 GCA_017962285.1 Muribaculaceae bacterium
GCAAGCCATTCCAGCTAATGATGGGAAAAATCATCGGCGTAGGGCTCGTGGGACTGACTCAGTTCTTAATCTGGGTGATATTGATTTTCTCGCTCAGTTTCATTGCGTCGCTGATAATGGGATTTTCTCTCTCCCCATCAATGCCCGACCCGCAAGCGGTTCAGGCTATGGGTGGCGAAATTGGAGAAGACACCATCAACAGCATCATGCAGGCGGTGTTCAGCGTGAACTATTTCTACATCCTCTCGTGCTTCGTCCTCTATTTCATAGGAGGTTATCTCCTTTACGCTTCGTTGTTTGCCGGATTCGGCTCTGCAGTGGACGAGGCGAGCGATGCCTCACAATTCACCATGCCGGTTATTTTCCTGATGATCATCGCCCTTTACGCGGGCATGGCTTGCATTGAGAACCCCAACGGCCAGATGGCGGTGTGGTGCTCCATGATACCATTCACCTCGCCGGTGGTAATGATGGTGCGTCTGCCCTACGATGTGCCCTTCTGGCAGCTTGCGCTCAGCATCTTCCTGCTTTTTGCCACCGCAATCGCCATAGTGTGGGTCAGCGGGAGGATTTACCGGACGGGCATTCTGCTCTATGGCAAGAAGACCTCTTTCGGGCAGCTGCTCCGTTGGTTGAGACATTGATATTAGGTTGAATTTAAACATAACAATCGATAATTCTTATAGATATTTTATAATGAACGTTTTAGAACTTAGTGAACAAGAGATAATCCGCCGAAACAGCCTTCAGCAGCTTCGCGATATGGGCATAGACCCATATCCGGCAGCGGAATATGTGGTTACTGCATACAGTACCGATATAAGGGATGAGTTCAGCGACGATGCTCCGCAACGGCAAGTTTCCATAGCGGGACGAATCATGTCGCGCCGGATCATGGGAAAGGCTTCCTTCGTTGAAATTCAGGACTCTAAGGGTCGTATTCAGGTTTATATCAGCCGCGACGACCTTTGCCCCGATGAGAACAAGGATCTATACAACATTGTGTTCAAGAAACTTCTCGACATTGGTGATTTTGTGGGTATTGAAGGCTTTGTCTTCCGCACTCAGATGGGAGAAATCACTGTTCATGCACAGTCGCTCAAACTGCTCAGCAAGTCGCTGCGACCGCTGCCCATTGTGAAAGTGAAAGACGGCGTTACCTACGATGCCTTCGACGACCCGGAGCTGCGCTATCGTCAGCGCTACGTGGACCTCATTGTGAACGACGGTGTGAAAGACACGTTCCTCAAGCGCGCCAAAGTGCTTGAAACCATGCGCAACGAACTCAATGCAGCCGGTTACACCGAAGTGGAGACACCCACCCTGCAGAGCATTGCCGGCGGTGCCAGCGCACGCCCGTTTATCACACACTTCAATGCCCTCGACGTGGACATGTATATGCGCATCGCCACCGAGCTCTATCTCAAGCGACTCATTGTGGGTGGCTTCGAGGGTGTGTATGAAATCGGGAAAAACTTCCGCAACGAAGGCATGGACCGCAACCATAACCCCGAATTCACCTGCATGGAACTCTATGTGCAGTATAAGGATTACAACTGGATGATGAGTTTCACCGAGCAGCTGCTCGAGAAAATCTGTATTGCCGTGAACGGGACAAACGAAACCGTTGTCGATGGCAAAACCATCAGTTTCAAGGCTCCGTTCCGTCGTCTGCCTATTCTCGATGCCATCAAGGAAAAAACCGGGTATGACCTGAACGGACTCAGCGAAGACCAGATTAGAGACATCGCCAGGAAACTGGGCATCGAAGTGGACGAGACGATGGGCAAAGGCAAACTCATCGATGAAATATTCGGTGAAACATGCGAAGGCGACTTCACCCAGCCCACTTTCATTATCGACTATCCCGTGGAAATGTCGCCGCTCACCAAGATGCACCGCAGCAAACCGGGTCTCACCGAGCGCTTCGAGCTGATGGTGAATGGCAAGGAGGTGGCAAATGCTTACAGCGAGCTGAATGACCCTCTTGACCAGGAAGAGCGTTTCAAGGAACAGATGCGACTTGCCGACAAGGGCGACGACGAGGCCATGATTATTGACCAGGACTTCCTGAGGGCATTGCAGTATGGAATGCCGCCAACAAGCGGTATCGGAATCGGCATCGACCGACTGGTGATGCTCATGACCGGCAACTCCTATATTCAGGACGTGCTCCTCTTCCCGCAGATGCGCCCGGAAAAAGTGGCTCACCGCGACAAGGATGAAGCGTTCGTGGCCGTTGGCGTTCCCGCCGAATGGGTAGCGCCCGTGCAGAAAGCCGGCATCCTCACCGTTTCTGCGCTTGCGGCACTGGAGCGTCCCGGAAAACTGTTCCAAGACCTGCTCGAAATCAACAAAAAGTATCACCTTGGGCTCAATGCTCCCACTGCCGACGATGTAAAAGCATGGGTGGAACGCGCCAAAGGTGGTGAATGACAGGGAATTTGAAGTAATGCGCTGCGTGCAGGAAGTTAAAAGTGAAGTAAATTCACTGCGCTCATTGAAGTAAAAGTTGAAGTAGAAGGTGAAAAGATAAATGACGATTCTTGGCTACACACTTGCTTTGGTCCTGGCTGTGACGGTTTTAGGCGCTGTTTTCTCAAGGGAAATCTCGCGCCCCGACTGGCAGCAGATCGTGGAATTGTCATTAGCCGAAGCCGACGACTCCGAGAAGCCCACACTTCTGCTGAGTTGCCCTGCCGATGGAGAGATTCTTTTCCGACACAGTCCGGTAGGCCTCGTTGAGGGCGACACCGCGCATCTGGTGGTGAGCAAAACACGCCAGTCGCTGCTGATAAAAGAGAAGCGGGGCGTGTCGTCGAGAGGTGAGAATCATGCTTATGCGGCACAAGGGCACATCTGTGGAATCCCCGCACAGGGATTCGACGTGAGATTCGAGAGCGAAATCACGGGACAGTGGGCAACGGCAAGTCTTTCCTGCACAGGCGGCTCAATGGCGACACCAGAACTACTAAACTGATTTTTAACAACTTGCCATACAATTATTGAAATATAAATTCGTTAATAATAAAAACAATAAATAAAATTGAAGATGATAAGAAGAATTTTAATGATTTTTGTTGCATTGGCAACATTGTCGGCTGCGGCTCAAGACAACGGGACTTGGAAAGTTCATCCCATTTTCACTGCCGCGCCGCAGAATGTGGTGGACGCAGGCGATGTGGTTTATTATCTAGCCAGCAACAATTTGTTCCGATTCAACAAGCAGAGCAAGACCACAGAGGTCATGACGAAGGACACCGGTCTGTCGGACGTGAATGTAACGCAGATTTACTACAACAAGGCCAAGAGCCTGTTGTTTGTGGTTTACGAGAGTTCCAACATCGACCTGATTGCAAGTAACGGAAGAATCACCAACATTCCAGCCATCAAGGATGCCGTGATGCCAACCGAGAAAACCATCAACTACGTTTCCTTCTCTGGTTCTGAGGCGTATGTGGCAACCGCTTTCGGATATGCGGTACTGAATCTGGACAACATGCAGTTCACCGAGTCGAAGAATTTCAACCAGAACATTCTCTCGGCTGCGAAGGTTGGAGACTATGTGGTAATCTCCACCGCCGATATCCTTTTGATGGCGAATGCATCGGCTCCTCACGAAACCATCGCACAGTTTACCGAAACCGACTCACCGGCTGGAACCATTACACCCATCAACGACAGCAAATTCTTCCTCAATAATGCCTCGCAGTTTTATGTGGTAACCATTTTCGGCGGAGAACTCAGCGCCGAAAGCATTGTAGCTGCCACGGCAGGAAATGTGCAGCAGATGGCAACCGGTTTCATCGCAAGTTTCTACACTGCAAAATACTACATCAAGTTCGATGATGAAGGTGTGCAGACCGCGAAGACCTCGGGAAATGCCGAACTGTTCTCCTCAATAGAAAGCGACGGCTCTCTCTGGGGTGTTTCTACCAACGGACTGCGCCATGTGGGCGTTACCAGCTACTATAAGCCCAACAGCCTGAACATAGCCATCCCATGGGATATGCTTTACAATGCCACTCAGAACAAACTCTATGTGGCATCGAAAGGACGCCGTGCTGTGCTAACTTCCGGCAGCCAGACCAATATCCAAATCAACTCACTGAACCTTTCAACCGGAACATGGACGGTCGAAACCCCCGTCTTGAACAGCGTGGGTGGCGCGGAATGTTTCCTGGCTCACCCCACCGAACCCAACCTCTATTTCATGGGCACATGGCTTCAGGGAACCTACAAGGTCAACACCGCCGCAACACGGTGGGTGACAATGGACCATTACTACTGGACCAACTCGCCCATGACAAAGGCGCTCAACTTCTATTGCCACAACGTCAATGCCTTCGACAAGGCTGGCAACCTGTGGATTGTACAAACCGACAACACCGCCTACGCCTACGTTCTGCCGAGCGACAAGGTTCTTTCTACCACTGCCGTAACGGAATCCGACTGGCTGTCGGTGGCAATTCCCAGCCTGGAGAGCAACATGCGCGCACGGTTCGTCATCACTCCTAACACCGACATCAAAGTGTTTGTCAACGGCGACTATCAGAAACCGTTCTTCGTGTGGGACGACGGCGGCAACCCGTCCGGCAACATCACTTCCAGAACATTCACCTCGTTCCACGATCAGGACAACAAAGCCATTGAATGGTCGTGGATCTACGACATGAAGGCGGACCTGACCGACAACGTCTGGGTGGGATATGCCGAC
>JAGCVR010000102.1 GCA_017962285.1 Muribaculaceae bacterium
TGGAAAAGAAAACCGCAAACCTCATGCTTGTTCAGGCCGGCAACTTTGAAGAGGCGCTGAAAGTGTTTCTTGAGGGAATGAAAGGCACCATGGCCGACTATGAGATAGCTTCAATAGCAGAAACATCCCTTATGGACGTGTTTGCCGCCAATCTGAGCGAAACGCTCGCAGATAAGAAGAAGAGCTGATAACTTCGAAGCAGAAGTTCGATGACGGAAATAGGGAGAAATATCACTCAACTTCGCAGCGAAGTGCCAGCCAACGTGAGAATTGTGGCTGTGTCGAAATTCCATACAGTGCAGGACATTGAAGCGGCCTACGCTGCCGGGCAGCGCATTTTCGGCGAGAACAGGGCGCAGGAACTGTGTACGAAGGCTCCATTGCTGCCAAGTGATGTGGAATGGCATTTCCTCGGGCACCTGCAACGAAACAAGGTGCGTATGATAATGCCCTATGTCAATACCATTCAAAGCATCGACAGTGTGGAATTGCTCCGGTTGGTCGATGCTGAGGCGGCGCGCCTGGGTAAAACCGTGAATGTGCTTCTGCAGCTGCATGTGGCTCAGGAAGAGACCAAAACGGGGTTCGCGCCTGCTGAATTGATGATGCTTGCCACTGATGGCGCTTTCATCGGAATGAATAACGTGAGGATTTGCGGGCTGATGACAATGGCGAGCTTCGTCGACGACATGGAGCAGGTTCGAACCGAATTTACCATGGCAAAAAGCGTTTTCGATACCTTGAAATCGGCAGTCTTCATGGGAAATTCCAATTTTTCCACGCTTAGCATGGGGATGACCGGCGACTGGCGCACGGCTGTGAGATGCGGCAGCACTATGGTCCGCATAGGCACTGCAATATTCGGCGAACGGAATTATCAGGGTTAACCTTTGAAAAAATATTTATTCATATCATAAAAAACAGAAAAAATGGCACAAAAAACCAAACAATGGGCAGCGATAATCATGATGATTGCCCTTTTCGCAATGATTGCCTTCGTGACGAATCTGTGTTCACCAATGGCAACAATAGTAAAAAACCAGTTTGGAGCATCGGAGACCGCCGGGCAGATTGGAAACTATGCTAACTTCATAGCATATTTGCTCATGGGTATTCCAAGTGGTATGCTCATCTCAAAATTCGGTTACAAAAAGACCGCTCTTGCCGCATTGGTAGTGGGGCTTGTCGGTCTGGGCTTTGAGTACCTCAGCGGTCAAGTAGGTGGAAATGGCGCTTACTGGGTTTATCTGTTGGGAGCATTCATCAGCGGTATGTGTATGTGTATGCTCAACACCGTGGTAAATCCATTGCTTAACGTGCTTGGCGGCGGCGGCAAGACTGGCAATCAGCTGATCCAGATTGGCGGTGCTTTCAACTCGGCTGCTGCTGTGGCAGTATACATTCTGATGGGAGCACTTATTGGAGAAGTAACTAAAGAGACAAGCATAGTCGATGCAACACCTGCCCTGGCAATTGCCGCCGGCATTTTCGTCGTTGCGTTAGTTGTGTTGATCTTTACAAAGATTGAAGAGCCGGAGCAGGCTCCGGTGCAATTGAACCTCATTACCGGTGCGCTCAAGTTCAAGCACTTTGCACTCGGTGCTCTTGCCATCTTCCTGTACATGAGCGTGGAAGTTGGAACCCCCACCTACATGATTTCGTATCTGCAGACTCCTGAGATTGGTGTAACTGCTGGCGTTGCGGCGCTTATTGCTTCGGTTTACTGGCTGATGATGTTCGTGGGTCGTACCATAGGCGGTGCCATAGGCGGCAAGGTGAGCAGCCGGGCAATGGTATCAACTGTAGCTGCCGTTGCAATAGTTCTGTTGCTGTTCGGTATTTTTGCACCATCCAGCATAAAAGTGGAAGTTCCGGGAATTGACTGGGCAAATCTCAGTGTGATTTGGACTCCTGTTCCTGTGGGCGTGTTTGCGTTTATCCTTGTGGGTCTCTGCACATCGGTGATGTGGGGCGGCATCTTCAACATGGCTGTTGAAGGCCTGGGCAAATACACAGCAGCTGCCAGCGGCATATTCATGACCATGGTGTTTGGTTGTGCAGTGATGGTAGCACTTCAGGCTGTTGTAGCCGACCATGTGGGAATACTTGTCAGCTACTTCATCCCAGTGGCATGTGCGGCCTACATTCTGTTCTATGCCCTCATTGGAAGCAAGGTGAAATCATCGGAAGAGAAAGAATAGAGAAACAGATATATCCGATAATCATTATGTGGCATGGCTCAATTACGGGTCATGCCACATGATTGTTTAAGGGCAAGTCCAATTTGTCTTTTGATTGTCTTTTCTCAGTTTTGAAAAATTTCAAAAAGGTGTGTTTTTATTTGTGAAAACAAGTAAAATGTGTTATCTTTGTTGAACCCAAATCGGTCATTAGGCCGACAATGGGTGCTTTTTGAGAGTCTTTTTATGTTATAATAGTTTTATTTTTGCATCTTGTTGCAGATATTGTTTCGCCATAGCCCGCTATGCCTTCAACAACATCTTTACAACCTGCTAAAAATAAATTCTGTTCTAACATAAATCCTAATGACCGATTTGGGTTAAATTGTAGAGCAATTTGAAAAATATTAACTAATTAACTGAAATAAGAATGGAACAAAAAGAATTGATGAATCTCGCCGCAAATAATGTGCGCATACTTGCGGCATCAATGGTGGAAAAAGCAAAAAGTGGCCATCCTGGGGGTGCCATGGGTGGAAGTGACTATGTGAATATATTGTTTTCGAAATACATTGTGAATAATCCCGATGACGGCGCTTGGTTTGTGCGCGACCGCTTCTATCTTGATCCGGGACACATGTCGCCCATGCTTTATGCCGTTCTGTGCCTGACAGGGAAGTATTCGCTCGAAGACCTCAAGCAGTTCCGTCAGTGGGGCAGTGTTACACCGGGTCATCCCGAACTTGACCTGAAGCGTGGAGTCGAGAACTCTTCTGGTCCGTTGGGACAGGGACACGCCATAGCAGTGGGCAGTGCCATAGCAGAGCGCTTCATCGCCACGCACTTCAGCGAAGTGTTCGCACATAAGACTTATGCGTTCATCAGCGATGGCGGCGTGCAGGAAGGTATCTCTCAGGAGGCAGGCCGTCTGGCTGGCTATCTGGGGCTGAGCAACCTGATAATGTTCTATGACAGCAACTGTGTGCAGCTGTCCACAGACTGTGATGCCGTGACCGAGGAAGACACCGCGGCAAAATACCGCGCGTGGAACTGGAACGTGATTGAGGCTGACGGCACCAACGCCGAAGAGCTGGCAAAGGCTCTCGACCTGGCTCATCAAGAGAAAGAGCGCCCCACGATCATTATCGGTCACACAGTGATGGGACGCGGATGTGTTACCGAGGATGGTGAGAACTTCGAAGGCAAATGCAGCACTCATGGCAACCCGCTCAGCGCGTCGGGCGCAAGTTTCGAGAAAACCATAGCGAACCTGGGTGGTGACCCTGCCGACCCGTTCCAGATATTCCCCGAAGTGGCGGAACTTTACGCAAAACGCGCCAATGAGCTTCGTCAAATCGTGGCAAAGCGCAATGCCGAGATAGCCGCATGGCGTGCCGCCAACCCTGAAAAGGCTGCCAAACTCGATTTCTATATTGCCGGCGGCGTTGACGAGGTGGATTATGCCGCAATCGCTCACAAGCCCAACCTTGCGTCGCGTGCTTCGAGTGCCAATGTGCTTGCTGCTCTTGCCGAGAACGTGGGTAATATGGTTGTGTCGAGTGCCGACCTTGCCAACAGTGACAAGACCGACGCGTTCCTGAAGAAAGCTGGTGCGTTCAAGCGTCACGACTTCTCGGGCGCATTCCTGCACAGCGGCGTATCGGAACTTGCCATGACAACCATAGTGAACGGTATGGCCCTTCATGGCGGAGTGATTGCTGCTTGCGGCACATTCTTCGTGTTCAGCGACTATATGAAACCTGCAGTACGTCTGTCGGCGCTTATGAAGCTTCCGGTGAAGTTCATCTGGACGCACGATGCGTTCCGCGTGGGAGAAGACGGTGCCACCCATGAACCTGTGGAGCACGAAGCGCAGATCCGCCTGATGGAAGAGCTGCGCAACGAAGACGGCGAGCCAAGTATGCTTGTGCTTCGTCCTGCTGACAGCGCAGAGACCACGGTGGCATGGAAGATGGCGATGGAAAACACCAAGACCCCTACGGCTCTTATCCTTTCGCGCCAGAATATAGCCGACCTTCCGTCGGAAAGCGGCGAAGGCTATGCCGCCCGTTATCAGGATGCCCTGAAGTCGGCTCGTGGAGGCTATGTGGTTCGCACTAATCCCGATGCCGATGTGGTGCTCGTGGGTAACGGTTCTGAGGTAGCCACACTGGTAGCTGCAGCCGATATCCTCGCACCCGAGGGCGTCCGCGCTCAAATCGTGTCTGTTCCGTCTATCGGCGTGTTCCTCAATCAGGACGAGGCATACCGCAATTCGGTGATACCGGCAGGTAAGCCCGCATTCGGTCTCACTGCAGGATTGCCTTCAACGCTGTTGAGACTTGTTCCTAACGGAAAGATTTTCGGTCTCGACCACTTTGGCGCCTCAGCTCCCTACAAAGTGCTTGAGGAGAAATTCGGTTTCACCGCCGAACATGTGGCGCAGGAAATCAGGGCGTATCTGAAGCGCTGAAACAATGCGAAGGTCGGTAGTGATTATCGAAAAAAGAGTACAAATGTTAAAAATGTTTCAATAAAAATGAATATTTCATAAAATATTTGTATCTTTGCACGAAATTTGAAAAATATAATTGTTTAATTTAAGATAAATCAAAAAGAATCAACAAGATGAAAAAGATTTCATTATTAGTACTTGGATGTGCAATGCTTATTGGTTTCTCCGCAATGGCGCAGGAGATAACCTACGTTGAGGATCCAGCACAGGGCTACACTTTCAATCGTTTCAAGGATAACTGGTTTATCCAGGCTGAAGGTGGTGCAGGCGTGCTGTTCTCGCCGGCAGACAAACAGGTTGACAAACTGAAGGACCGTATCGGACTTAAAGCCGACCTGGCTTTTGGTAAGTGGTTTACTCCAATTATCGCTGTTCGCGTTGGAGGTGAATTCTCCCAGTATAAGGGTGCAACCGACACTCGTTATGAAATAGTAGCCGGATCTCGTCCCGAGATGAACGACCGTCTCAAACCAGGAGCTCCCGACTATATCACTTATCAGTTGTTTAATGAGGTTGGTTTCTTTGCAGATGCCATGATTAACCTCACCAACTGGTGGTGTGGCTATAAACCCGGTCGCATCTACAATGCGGTATTCTATGGCGGCGTTGGCGTGAACTGGACAATGTATCGCCAGGGAGCTGGTGACGGCAGCTGGAAATATGCCGGTGGTGAAGAACCGAAATTCCGTGCTTTCACTCCTCGTGTTGGCTTGATGAACACATTTACTGTAAGCAAGAGAGTTGACATTATGCTCGACCTCCGTGCAACCATGTTCAACAAGTACATCGACGGTTACGGAAAACGTTCGTTCAACTTAGAGCCTGCCGTATTGCTCGGTATCACTTACAATATCGGCAAGAGAGACTGGGATGCTCCTATTGTTGCCGTTTGCCCGACTTGGAAGTACACCGATGCCGAGGGTGATGCTCTCGTAGCTCGTCTGGCTGCTGCAGATGCCAAGATTGCTTCTCTCGAGAAACAACTCTACGACTGCCTGCACCGCGTGACTCCTACTCCGGATCCCAAACCAGCCCCAGTGGTAAGCGCAGATGCTCCATTGGCAACTATCTACTACCCAATTGGCAAGAGCGCTATCACTCCAGAACAGAAGAAAGTTGTGGAAGCTGTTGCAAACGTGATGAACGACAACGACAAGAACTACGTTCTTACTGGTTGGGCTGACAACTACACCGGAACTGACAAGATCAATGCTAAGCTTCGCAAGGACCGTGTTAACGGTGTGAAGGATGCATTGACTAAACTTGGTGTTGGTGCCGACCGTCTGGATGCCCAGATCAACGATGGCAACCTCACAAGCTTCGGTCCTAAGTGCGCTGCCATTGACCGTGCCGTTACAGTGAATGTTGCTAAATAAGAAAAAGAGATTTTCTATCAATAATAAAGATATGCGTCTCATAGGGGCGCATATCTTTTTTGTCTGATGAGCAATTTGTGGGCTGAATGGGACGATTTGGATTTGAAATCATTCATTAATAGTAGATAAGTGCAAAAAACGCAAAAAATCAAAAATCTTAAAAAAAATTTTGCAGCAATATCAACTTTGATTATCTTTGCATAAATTTAGGTGATTTAGTAAATAATCAAAAATAATTATTTAAATATTTCAAAACGACGAATGTTTATGAAAAAGATTACTTTATTAGCACTTGGATGTGCAATGCTTATGGGTTTCTCCGCAAGTGCGCAGGAGATTACCTACGTTGAAGATCCAGCACAGGGCTACACTTTCAACAAGTTCTCTGACAACTGGTTTATCCAGGCTGAAGGTGGTGCAGGTGTTCTTCTGTCAACATACGATAGCGACTTGTCATTTGTTGATCGCGTTGGTTGGAAGGCCGACCTCGCTTTTGGCAAATGGTTCACTCCAATTGTCGCTGTCCGTATCGGTGGAGAATTCGCTCAGCATCATGGCTCTGCCGACCCCGAGTACAGCAACATCTCCGGTGCGCGCTTTGATTTGGTGAATCACGATGGCCGCATCGACCAGAATTTCAACAACGTGGGTGCATTTGCTGACGTTATGATTAACCTCACCAACTGGTGGTGTGGCTATCGTCCCGGTCGTATCTACAACGGTGTTTTCTATGCAGGTCTCGGTATGAACTGGACTTTCGAGAAAGAAGCTAAGGGTACTGACGCAGCCGGTGTTCAGCAGTATGGCAGCTGGAAATATGCCGGTGGAAAGAATGGTCCCGACTCGCACATGCTTACCGTTCGCGCTGGTTTGCTCAACACACTCCGCTTATCGGAAAAATTTGACCTTCTCCTCGATTTGCGCGTGGACATGCTCAACAGATACGTTGACGGTTATGGAAAACGTTCCTATAACTTCAACCCGTCGGTTCTCGTCGGTTTCGCCTACAAGTTCAACAAGAGCGAATGGACTGCTCCAATCGTTGGCATCTGCCCGACTTGGAAGTACACCGATGCCGAGGGTGACGCTCTCGTAGCTCGTCTGGCTGCTGCTGACGCCAAGATTGCTTCTCTCGAGAAACAACTTTACGACTGCCTGCATCGCGTGACTCCGACTCCGGATCCGAAACCATCTCCAGTAGTTAGCGCAGATGCTCCATTGGCAACTATCTACTACCCAATCGGAAAGAGCGCTATCACTGCAGAACAGAAGAAGGTTGTGGAAGCTGTTGCAAACGTGATGAAGGACAACGACAATAACTACGTTCTCACTGGTTGGGCCGACAACTACACCGGAACCGACAAGATCAACGCTAAGCTTCGCAAGGACCGTGTTAACGGTGTGAAGGATGCTTTGACTAAACTTGGTGTTGGTGCTGACCGCCTGGATGCTCAGATCAACGATGGCAACCTCACAAGCTTCGGTCCAAAGTGCGCTGCACTTGACCGTGCCGTTACAGTTAACGTGGCTAAATAAAATAGTTGAACGATAGAAACTGCAAGTGTGCTTTCCTTTGGGAGGCACACTTCGGTTTTTGAAGAGAAAGGATACAGATTGCTGAAAAAACCGAGATTGGGAGTGATTTTTCTTGGGTTTTGAGCAAAATTTGAACAGAATTAAAAAAAATATTAAAAAACTTTTAAGAATATTGTTGCTAATTCAAAAAAAAGAATTATATTTGCAGTTGATTTTATAGGTAACGAAATTAATTTATTGTTTAACAGAAATAAAACAAAAACGTAAGTCTATGAAAAAGATTACTTTATTGGCACTTGGATGTGCAATGTTGTTTGGTTTCTCTGCTAACGCACAAGAGATAACCTACGTTGAGGATCCAGCTCAAGGCTACACTTTCAACAAGTTCTCTGACAACTGGTTTATCCAGCTTGAAGGTGGTGCTGGAATGTTGTTCTCGCCGGCAGACAATGCTAAGGTTCGTGATGAAAGAGTTCTCAAATTCAAGAATCGCATCGGTTGGAAGGGCGATCTCGCTATTGGTAAGTGGTTCTCTCCAATCATCGGTATCCGCTTCGGTGGTGAATTTGCTCAGCACAGAGGTCTTGCTGAACTCAGAACTGATGGCAAGAGAAATGCTCCGTTAGGTATTTACTATGATAGAGTATTGCCTTATGAGGGAACTGAGTACGAGCACAATCTGGTTAAGCAGAACTTCAATAACATCGGCGCATTTGTTGACGTTATGATTAACCTCACCAACTGGTGGTGCGGCTATCGTCCAGGTCGTGTTTACAATGCTATCCTCTACGGTGGAGCAAGTATTAACTGGATGTTCAGCCACGAGCACGGCGAAGGTGACTACAAATACGGTGGCGGCAAGTACACTGTAAGAAACACCGAAGGCGTTATCGAGCGCGATGTTACTCCCGATTCTCACATGCTTGACGTTCGTCTGGGCTTACTCAACAAATTCGCTTTGAGCAAGAAGTTCGACATTCTCCTTGACCTCCGTGCAGACATGCTTAACAAGTATATTGACGGTTATGGAAAACGTTCTTACAACTGGAGTCCTTCTGTACTCCTCGGTTTCGCTTACAACTTTGGCAAGAGCGAGTGGACTGCTCCTATCGTTCCCGTTTGCCCAACTTGGAAGTACACCGATGCTGAAGGTGACGCTCTCGTAGCTCGTCTGGCTGCTGCTGACGCTAAGATTGCTTCTCTTGAGAAACAACTTTACGACTGCCTGCACCGCGTGACTCCGACTCCGGATCCCAAACCAACTCCAGTGGTAAGCGGCGACGCTCCATTGGCAACTATCTACTACCCAATCGGCAAGAGCGCTATCACAGACTCTCAGAAGAAGGTTGTTGAGGCAGTTGCAAACGTGATGAAGGACAACGACAAGAACTACGTTCTTACTGGTTGGGCCGACAACTACACTGGAACTGACAA
>JAGCVR010000103.1 GCA_017962285.1 Muribaculaceae bacterium
AAACGGTGACTTGGGACGGCGAACCCGAACTGCAGAGCCCGAAGGATTTCCAGGCAGCAAGCGGAACAGAAACCGTAACTGCTGAAGAACTCACTCCGGCACAGGTTAACCACGACAACTGGGGTAAATATGTTATTCTTAAGAGCGTGACTATCAACGTTACCGACAAGAAGTTCAAGGATGCTGCCGGTAATGAGGCTCCATACTTCGATCGTTTCGGTGTGGCATTCCCCGCCGACGGAACAACTTGCGACGTTTACGCTATCGTAGGTTCTTATGGCAAGCAGACAGTTTACCAACTTCTGCCACTTGCTTTCGACGGTGCAACAATTACTGTTCCTGAAGTTGACCTCGCTGGCGCTGCTTCTCAGACTGGCAAGTTCAAACTGAAAAACCCGCTTACCGCCGTCTATCAAAACGGCAAGTATCTCTTTGTGAAGGATGGCAACACAGCAGGTCTGCTCTTCGCTGACTTTGGTGAACTGACCTACAGGAACGGCGACATTATCCCCGCAGGTATCGAAGGTACTTGGAACGCAAGCTATAACGAGGTTGTTCCCGATGTGGCAACAATGCAGCCTGCAAGTGGCAACGAAGGCGAAGTTGTTCCCGATGAATGGGCACTCGAAGAGCTTGCTCAGGATATGGTGAACCAGTATGTTGCAATACCTGATGTGTCTACTATCACTAAGGACGAAAGCGATACTAAGGGCTTGACTTACACAATCAACGACGGTACTCAGGATCTCACTCTCTACAACCGTTTCAATGGTGTGACTGTTCCTACCGACGGCAAGACCTACAAGATCTATGGCTTCGTGAACGTGTTCAAGGGCAACATTCAGTTGTATCCTACGAAGTTCGACGATGGCAGCGGTGTAGCCGACATCAATGCTGAAAAGGCTGTGAAGAGCGTGAAGTACTTCAACCTCCTCGGTGTTGAAAGCGCAGAACCATTCGCAGGCATGAACATCGTGGTAACTACTTACGACGACGGTTCTAAGGCTGCTAAGAAGATTGTGAAATAAGCAATCAGACTTATAACTTGATACAAGAGAGCGTTCCTTTGCTGGAGCGCTCTCTTTCTGTTCCAATGCTCCGAGTGGTTATGATATCTGCCGGGCGATTTGTTATTCCGGAAGGGAATTATTAACTTTGGGATTATAATTCTAATGACCGATTCAGATAATTCTCTGCTTATGAAAAAGTTGGTGATAATTCTATGCGTGATATGGCTGGCGATGCCGGCTGTGATGTGGGCTCAGACCGGTGTGCTTCCGCGGAGCAAGGCGTGTGAGCAGAACGTGGACCCTGATGCAGTGTCGAGGTGGATCGACACGCTGATGGCGCTTCCCGGGGTGGAAATGCACCATATCATGGTGGTGCGCAATGGCCATGTGATTGCGGAAAGTCATCCGTCGCCGTTCAAGGCAACCGACCTTCACACACTATATTCGTGCAGCAAAACCCTTACAAGTCTCGCCGTGGGGATTGCCATCGATGAGAACCGGCTCCGTCTCACCGACCGTGTGGCAACCTTTTTCCCCGACAAACTCCCTGAACAGGTATCCGAAGAACTGAGCAATCTCACGGTGGAGCATTTGCTCACCATGAGCAGCGGAATAGTGCCCGACAACAGCATTACACGCGGAACTGACTGGATTCGGGACTGGCTTGCCAAGCCATTCGATGAACAGGGACGCTTCCGGTACGATAATATGTGTACCTACACACTGAGCGCAATCGTTCAGCGTGTTACCGGCAAAAAACTCCTTGATTATCTCAAGGAAAAGGTGTTTGGGCCACTCGGAATCACCGAAGTGGACTGGGAGGAAAGTCCCGACGGGACAAATACCGGAGCCTGGGGGCTGCGTCTGCAAGCGGAGTCGTTGGCGAAAATTGGAATGTTGATTGTGAACGGCGGGCAATGGAACGGCAGGAGAATCGTGAGCCGTAAATGGATTGAAACCGCATCGGCAAAGCACATCAACTATAAATATCCCGGCGACACCCCCACCGACAATAATCAGGGTTACGGGTTCCAGATGTGGCGTTGCCTCTATCCCACAGCTTTCCGTGCCGACGGAGCTTTCGGACAGTATATAGTGATGGATCCCACGAAAAACCTTGTGGTGGTGATGAATGGTGTGGCGAAGAATCCGTCGCCTGAGTTACGCGCCACCTGGAATTTGCTTATGCCCGGAGTGAATGACGCACCTGTCGCATTGAGCGAAAAATCCGAGCGTCGGTTGCTCCGTAAGTGTGAGGGTACGGCATTGCCTCATGTGGGAGAGGGGAAGAAAAAAGCGAATAAAGCCCTGCTGGGCGATGTCTTCCCCATTGAGGCGAATAAATTCGGCTATAAAACGGCTGAGATTGTTCCAGTGTCAAAAGACCGGATACTTGTGCGCATCACAAAGGAAAACGGCACGGAGGAATCGATTCCGCACGGTTTCCTGCGATGGGAAGAGGGAATGAGCCAAGTGGCACCGCCGTTCTGCGACGGACCCGGCTATGACGGGCGCGACCATATTGCCGGAATCAACAATGATTTCGGCACGGCCGGCAGCTACGGGTGGAATAAATCCGGTGAACTGGTGATCAACACCTATTACACCACATGGATAGTGCGGCGAACACTTGTGGTGAACCACGTTACCCGCACCGCACGAATCGAAGTGAATTATTAGTAGTTCTCGGCTTTAAGCTGGAAATAGGCCTTCGGGTGGTTGCAGATGGGGCACACTTCGGGAGCTGCTTTTCCCACCACGATGTGTCCGCAGTTGCTGCACTGCCAGATGCAGTCGTTGTCGCGCGAGAATACAAGGCCGCCTTCCACGTTGGCGAGCAGACGGCGATAGCGCTCTTCGTGAGTTTTTTCGATGGCGGCAACACCGAGGAATTTTTCAGCGATTTCATCGAAGCCTTCTTCGCGTGCTTCACGAGCCATGCGGGCATACATGTCGGTCCATTCGAAGTTTTCTCCGGCAGCTGCGTCGGCAAGGTTCGTGGCGGTATCGCTCACTTTGCCGCCATTGAGATATTTATACCACAGTTCTGCGTGTTCTTTTTCCTGTGCGGCGGTCTCCTCGAAGATTTTGCTTATCTGCACATAACCGTCTTTCTTTGCTTTTGAAGCGAAATAGGTGTATTTGTTGCGTGCTTGTGATTCTCCCGCAAAAGCTTCTTGCAGGTTTTTCTCGGTTTTTGTTCCTTTGAGTTCTTTCATGATGAGTAATATAAAAAAGTTAATAATTATTTCAAATACGGATTATCACTTGCTGAGTACCTCCTGCTCAAACTTCACGGTTGACTGAACGTTTGGGTTCTGACGGCGTTTGATGAGTTCCTCCACATCGTCGATGACGTTGATGATGAAGTCGCCCAGTTTCTCGGCTTCGCAGATAATGTCGATATAGAAGATACCGGCCTGATAGGGATATTTCTTCTGATTGATGTTCTCGATGTTTTCGGTTCGGCAAAGGTTGCGGAAGTTGTTGATTTCACGCTCTTTGTTGTAGTTGCGCATAAGGTCTTCGGTGGTGGCGTTGTCAAGGTCGGCGAGCACGGTCACCATGTTTGTCATCGCTTCGCTCACATACTTGAGCATGGTGTCGATGTTTCCATAGTTGTATTCGGCGAAGTGTGCGTGCGCCTCTTCTTTTCGCACAAGTGTTCTGGCTATGTTGTTGCACGAGTCGGCTATGCTTTCAATCTCTGCAACGAAATTGAGCATAGTGGAAATCTGCAGTTTAGCGCTGTAACTGAGACGTCCGTCCACCACACGGTTCAGGTAGTTGGCTATTTCAATTTCCATCCGGTCGGCTATATCTTCATATTTCCCGATGCGCGTGTAGAGTTCATTGAATTCCACTGTTCCGGTCTTGATATGGATAAGTTCCTTTACCATGCCGAGCATACGCTCCACGCGCTGGGCATAGACGCATATCTCCCGTTGCGCCTGCATGATATTGAGCTCGGCTGCGCCCACGAGTCCGCCGCTGATGTATTTGAGCTGGAATTCTTCCTCGTCTTTTCTCTTGCTCTTGATGAGGAAGTTCACCATCTTCACGTATTGCTTTGTGAACCAAACCATGATCAACAATGAGAATATGTTGTAAACGGTGTGGTAGAGCGACATACCCATTGACATGGCGAACTGCATTCCGCTGATTGTGGCGGCATTGGCTCCGCCGTTACGGGTGTAATCATAGAGCGTAGTGGGGTCGCCGAAGTTGAACACGTCTCGTGTGAGCCATACAATCATGTCTACAAACGGGAAGAATGCCGCTATCATGAGGATGGCGCAGAATATATTATAGAGGAGATGACCCATGGCGGCTTTCTTTGCTGCCGTGTTGCCGCCGAGTGATGCAAGCAGTGGGGTGATGGTGGTGCCGAGGTTACTGCCGAGCACCATTGCGCACGACATGTCGAACGGAATCCATCCTTTTGTGGCCAGAATCAACACAATAGCGAAGAAAGCGGAACTTGACTGAATTACAATGGTTACCAGCAGTCCCACTGCAAAGAAAATGAGCATGGACCAGAATCCCATTGAGGTATAGGCCTGGAGCGACTCGAATATTTCGGGCGACTTGCTCAGATCGGGGACGTTTGCGTTGATGGCTTCGAGACCCATGAAAAGGAAAATAAAGCCAATGAGAAATTCTCCAATCGATTTGTATTGGCTCTTTTTCATGAAAATCATGGGTACTGCCACGGCGAGAAGAGGCAATGTGAAGAGTGAGATATTGATTTTAAATCCGAAAATGGACACAATCCACGCCGTGAATGTGGTACCGAGGTTGGCTCCGAAAATCACAGCCATGGACTGTTCGAGTGTCATAAGACCGGCATTCACGAAACTCACCACCATCACAGTGGATGCCGATGAACTCTGAATAAGAGCCGTGATGGCCATACCGGTCATCACGCCTGTGAAGGTGTTTTTCGTCATGACCGACAAAATACTTCTAAGACGGTTTCCGGCTGCTTTCTGAAGTCCCTCACTCATGACCTTCATGCCGTAGAGGAGAAGGCAGACAGATCCTAAAAGTGTAATAAAATCAATAACTGAGTAGTCCATTTAGCTTTTGTTTATAGCATTTAAGCCATTAAAAGTGCAACTTTTCTTGCTACAAAGTTAACTCAAATAATCTGAGTTTGCAAGAAAGCGAGTCAAACTTAACTCACATTTTTGCGACATTTGAGCAACATTTGTCTGTCAAAGTCAATACATAAAAGTTGTGGCGGTTGAAACGTATTTATTCTTTGGCCTTAAGTGCCCCAAAAATCGAGTTAAGGGGAAAGAATAATTTTTTTAGGGCTAAATGTGTGTGTAAAAACCGGTTTGTGTTTTTAAGTTCTTAAAATAATATATATCTTTGCATTAAGAAGATTATTGTTTAACCATATAAAACCGGAATTATTATGTTACAGGAAGTTCCCTTCATGGATGAAGCCTCAATCCAAGCCGAGGCTCTTGACAAGATGAGTTTGAATTATTTCGAAGGCTTTGCCAGTCCTCAGCCTTATATGTGCTACATCACAGCCGACAAGGTGTATTTCGTTCCCGAGATAAAAATCACGGGAAAGCCCATCATGGCTATTGACCTTGCTGATATTGAAGGCTACAAGAAAGGGTTTGCCCTGCGTTTCCATATTCTGCTCAAGGACGGCACCAAGGTGTTGCTCTCTCTCTGGAAGAAAAGCAAGCTTATAGAAATGATTGACAAGCATCGCTTCGCATAAGTCTTAAGTTTTTAATATTTGAAACGATGAAAAAGTTATTGTTTGCATTGTTCCTGATTCTTGGCGGGGCAGGAATGTGCTTTGGTCAGGATAAGATGACCGACGAGGAGTTTGCCTCACAATATGCCGTGGCGGATGATCTGGGTAAAATGAATCTCTTTGTGGAGTATCTGAACCAGAGCCTTGAGGAGGGAGGCCCCATCACTGCTGTTTGGGTTGACGATGAGAACAAATGTGTGGTGATGGCTATGCCAATGGATACTGAGTCGTTGAGTGCCATGAAGGAATTCCCAGAGGTGGCAAAGCTGAGCATAAAGAAAGAAATGTTTGACGACCCTGATGCGGATTTGAACGATTTTCTGCGTCTTGTGGGGAATAACGGCTATGGTTACGATATTTTCCTCATGGATAAGGCTGATGAGAACAATAATATGATTATTGAATTCGAGGCCTCTGAATTGCAGGCGCTGTAATCCGTCTTTTAGGTTTCCATTGCATATAAAAACAATCAGGGGTGGCCATCACGGCTGTCCCTGATCAAAACTAATGTGATTATGTATAAAAACTCGGTCTGACGACCGATTTGGGTTAAAATTCTTTGAAACATAGAGGCAGCAACTCGGCAATGCTGTTTGCGCGATACACCTTGTCGCGGCCTGCGAGGAACACTTCCATGGGGTGTCCTGCGTTTTTCTCAAATTCAACCAGTGCTTGCCGGCACACCCCACAAGGTGCAGCAGGTTCGTCCACAAATTCTCCATTGGAGAAGGCAGTGATTGCTATTTTCTTAATGCCCACTCCGGGATAGTTAGCTCCGGCATTGTAGCATGCGCTCCGTTCGGCGCAGATACCGGCGAATGCGGCATTTTCCTGGTTTGCTCCTTTGATCCACACGCCATTGTCGAGTAACAGGGCGGCGCCCACAGCGAATTTGCTATAGGGTGAATATGAGCTCTTTGTGGCTTCTCTTGCAAGTTCCACAAGATTTTTGTCTTCAGGTTTTAACTCATTAAACGAGAAAACCATTATCTTTGTAGTGATGTTTTTTTCAGTCATAGTGATAACTGTGAAGATTAATTAGTAATGCAAATATATGTATAAATTTTTAAATATCAATGCAAAGTTGGTGATTTGCGTGGCTTTTTTTAGCTTTTTTAGCGAATTCGGCTGTGCGCAGAGGCTGCAGTCCACGTATTTGAACTATATTGAGCAGTATAAGGAGATTGCAGTCCGCCATCAGCAGGAGTATGGTATTCCTGCCAGCATCACCCTGGCGCAGGGCTTGCTCGAGAGCCGTGCGGGGCGTAGCTATCTCGCCCAGCGAGGTAATAATCACTTTGGAATTAAGTGCCACAGCTCGTGGCAGGGTGCCCGCGTGGAATTCAACGACACTTCGCGCCATGTGTGCTACCGTCAGTATGGCAATGCCGAGGAGTCGTTCATGGATCATGCGAAGTTTCTGAAAGGAAAGCGTTACAAGAGTCTTTATTCGCTTAAAGTCACGGATTACAAGGGTTGGGCTCAGGGATTGAAAGACTGCGGTTATGCCGAGGATCCGGCGTACCCGCAGAAACTGGTTTCTCTCATTGAGCAGTATGAGTTGTTCAAGCTCGATTCAAATCAGCCGCAGGTGGCGCATCACGAGAATCTCAAGCCCGATGAGAGCATAGGGCACAGCACGGTGGTGGTGGATGGCGCTAAAAATGCCGTGCTTCGTTCTGCCGACGGACTGCACAAGATTCACCGCAAGTGGAAACTGCATTATGTGAAAGCCGGAGAAGGTGACAGTTACGAAGCTATTGCCGGAGAATTCGACTTAAGTCAGGAAGAATTGCTTTCGTTCAATGACCTTCAGCACGGTCAGGCGCTTGAACCTGGCATGGTGGTGTTTCTGGAACGGAAGGCTTTGCGCTGCGTGAGCAAACGGACACACAAGGTCCGTGCCGGGGAGACGTTGTGGATTTTGTCGCAGAAATATGGCATTCGTCTAAAATCGCTTGCCGGCATGAATCATCTGCATGTGGACGCGGAACTTGAACCAGGCATGCGTTTGCAGCTTCAGTAAGATTTTTGTATTTTTGTAGTAGAAACCAAAAAAACGAAAAAATCATGAGTAATTATTTCAACTTTAAGGGTCAGGTGGCTATCGTTACTGGTTGTTCCACCGGTCTGGGCGTTCAGATGGCTCGCGCTCTTGCAAGCCAGGGGTGTAACATTGTTCCCGTAGCACGGAGAATGTAGAAACTGGAAGAGATGTCGGCAATGCTCCGCGCTGATTTTGGTGTTGAGGCTTACCCAATCAGGTGCGACATCACGCAGACCGAAGCCGTGGATGCCATGGTGGCTGAAGCGTTGGCGCACTTTGGCCGTGTGGATATATTGGTGAATAATGCAGGAACGGGTGCCGTGGCTCCTGCCGAAGACATCACTGACGACCAGTTCCGCAACGAGGTGGAGATTGACTTGTTCGGCTCGTTCCGCGTGGCGCGTGCCGTGGCAAAGCAGGCAATGATTCCGGCAGGCTATGGACGTATCATCAACATCGCTTCGATGTATGGCCTGGTGGGCAACAAGATAGCACCGGCTTCGCCATATCATGCCGCAAAGGGTGGTGTAGTGAACATGACTCGAGCCCTTGCCGCCGAGTGGGGAAAACACGGCATCACCGTAAACAGCATCTGCCCGGGATACTTCGAGACACCGCTTACCGTGGATACCCTCAACAGCGAATATTTCCAGAACTACGCCCACACCGTGATACCCTTGGAGCGTTATGGCAAGGAGGGCGAACTGGACACCACGGTGCTGTTCCTTGCATCGCCTCAGAGCACCTATGTCACTGGCGTGGCAATCCCGGTGGACGGCGGCTACACCGCAGTGTAACTATTTGTGGTGAACGACTGGGGCGTTATGGGAAGCATTGCGAACCTGTTGCGTCCACATTCAAAATCGAAGTGTGAAGTTTTTCATTTGTATTTCTTGTAAATATGGATTAAATTTGCAATTCCATTTGTTCGTTGTATGATAAAAGGATTCTTTGCCATATTGAGACGGTGGGTACCGCCCTACAAGAAATACCTTGCGCTGAATGTGCTGTTCAACGTTTTGGCGGCATTCCTCACGCTGTTTTCCTTTGCTCTGATTATTCCCATTCTGGAGATGCTTTTCGGACTGAATACAGCCACTTATGAGTATATGCCGCTTGGGTCAGGAAGCATTAAGGAAGTTGTGGTGAACGATTTCTATTACTACGTGCAGTGCATCATAGCGCGTTACGGACAGTCGATGGCGTTGGCGGCGATAGCCATAGCACTTGTGGTGATGACGGGTTTCAAGACCGGCAGTGCCTATATGAGCGCGTTTTTCATGATACCAATCCGCACCGGTGTGGTCCGAGACCTTCGTCGCCAGATATACGCAAAGATTGTTTCGTTGCCAATAGGCTTTTTCTCGTCGGAACGAAAGGGTGACATCATGGCGCGCATGAGCGGCGACGTTACCGAAGTGGAAAACTCCATCATGTCGTCGCTCGACCTGATGTTCAAGAACCCCATAATGATTGTGGTGTGTCTGGTGATGATGATTATTGTCAGTTGGCAGCTGACGGTGTTTGTGCTTATCCTTTTGCCCATTGCCGGACTTGTGATGGGCGGTGTAGGCAAGCGGCTGAAACGCACCTCGCTCCACATGCAGAACCAGTGGGGAGTGCTTTTGTCGAACATCGAGGAGACCATTGGCGGCCTGCGCATCGTAAAGGCATTCAACGCCGAGAAGAAAGTTCAGCGCAGGTTCGGTGCCGAGAACGACAAGTTCCGTACCATGTCAACCCGCGTGGCTCGGCGTTATGAACTGGCCCACCCCATGAGCGAGTTTCTGGGTACGGCCACCATCGCCATAGTCCTTTGGTTTGGCGGAACGCTGATACTGGGAGGGCACAGTTCCATCACGGCACCGTCGTTTATCTATTACATGGTGATTTTCTACAGTATCATCAACCCAGCCAAGGACCTTTCCAAGGCATCCTATGCCATTCAGCGAGGACTTGCGTCGATGCAGCGAATCGACAAAATCCTCGGTGCCGAGAACAATATAACTGATCCCGAAAATCCGGTGGAACTCAAAGCCATAAAGAACGAAATCCGCTACGACAATGTGCGGTTCCGTTATGGCGACAAATGGGTTATCGACGGCATCTCGCTCTCCATAAAGCAAGGCAGCACTGTGGCGCTGGTGGGACAGTCGGGCTCCGGGAAAACCACCCTTGCCGACCTTCTGCCGCGTTTCTATGATGTTCAGGAAGGCTCAATCAGCATCGACGGGGTGGATATCCGCAACTTCCGTATTGCCGACCTGAGGGCATTGATGGGGAATGTGAATCAGGAAGCAATCCTGTTCAACGACTCATTCCGCAACAACATCACTTTCGGGGTGGAAGAAGCCACCGACGAGCAAGTTGAGGCTGCCGCTCGCATAGCTAATGCCTACGACTTCATCATGGAATCGGCTCATGGTTTCGACACCACCATAGGCGACCGCGGATGTAACCTTTCGGGCGGCCAGCGCCAGCGCATAAGCATTGCGCGAGCCATACTGAAGAATCCGCCAATCCTGATTCTCGACGAAGCTACAAGCGCGCTCGACACCGAAAGCGAACATCTGGTCCAGGAAGCCCTCGACAAGCTCATGCACGGACGTACCACGCTGGTGATAGCACACAGGTTATCCACCATCAAGAATGCCGATGTGATATGCGTGGTGCAGGACGGAAAGATTGTGGAGCAGGGAAGCCACGACGAACTGATGCAGCGGAGCGGAGCCTACAAGCACCTCGTGGATATGCAGGCATTTTAGCGAAAAACTTCCCCGAATAATGAAATCCAAATTATATTAAGTGGGGAATATGCTTGAAATATGGGCGAGAAGTAGTAACTTTGAAGCCGGAATAAATTTTTAGAAGATGAAAAACATCAAGCGAATTGCGGTAATCTCGATTATCGCGCTTTTGTGCGTATCTGTGACTGTAACCAAAAGCGCTGCCGACGACAGTGCAATAGCCCGGAATCTCGATATTTTCAACAGTCTGTATAAGGAGTTGAACGCATTCTACGTAGATACAATCGATGCCGATAAGACCATAGAGAATGCCATTAACTATATGCTCAACGACATTGATCCCTACACGGAATACATCCCAGCTAAGGGACACGACGATTTCATGGTTGTGGCAACAGGGGAATATGGCGGAATAGGGTCGTATATCATGGCACGCCCTGAAGGCGGAGTGTTTATCTCCGAACCCTATGAGAACAGCCCTGCGGCCAAGGCAGGACTGCGTGCCGGCGACCAGATTATGATGATTGATTCCGACACCACCGCCACCTGGAGTTCGAGCAAGGTGAGCGAACATCTGAAAGGACAGCCCAACACCATGCTCACACTGCAGGTGAAACGCCCCTACGACCCCGACAGCATAAAAACGCTGAGAATTATGCGGGAGAAAATCCGTGTGAATCCTGTGCCCTACTATGGCGTGGTGCGTAAAATACTGGGTTATATCAATCTTTCCACGTTCAATGAGCACTCGGCGCGTGAAGTGAAAAATGCCCTTCTTGAACTCAAGAAAGACGAGCGTGTGCAGGCAATAGTGCTCGACCTTCGAGGCAATGGCGGCGGACTGGTTGAAAGCGCAGTGCAGCTGGTGGGAATGTTCGTTCCCAAGGGCACGCAGGTGCTTCAGACCAAAGGACGCTTGCCGCAACAGGTGAAGACATATAAGACCACCGAAGAGCCAATCGATACCAAAATGCCGTTGTTCGTGCTTATCGACGGTTCTTCCGCCTCGGCGGCAGAGATTACCGCCGGCGCCCTTCAGGACCTGGATAGGGCGGTGATTGTGGGCAGCCGCTCTTATGGTAAGGGACTGGTTCAGACCACCAGGCCACTGCCGTTCGATGCCATGCTAAAAGTGACCATAGCCAAGTATTACATCCCAAGCGGACGATTGATTCAGGAAATAGACTATTCGCACCGCAATGCCGACGGAACGGCTCAGCGTATCCCCGACAGCCTCACGACGGTGTTCCATACAGCCAACGGACGTGAGGTGCGCGATGGCGGCGGTATAACCCCCGACGTCAAGATCACCTATCCTGAAGTTAACCGCCTTGTCTATAATGTGGTGCGCGACAACTGGGCTTTCGACTATGCCACCAAGTTTGCCTCGGAGCATAGCACGATTGCGCCTGCCGGAGAGTTCGAAATTACCGATGAAATCTACGAGGAATTCAAGCAGTTTATCGACCCGAACAAGTTCAAGTATGACAAAGTGTGCGAGCAGGGGTTGGAGGACTTGCGCAAAATCGCCGAGATTGAAGGCTATCTGAACGATTCCACGAAGCAGGCGTTCGACCATCTGGGACAACTGCTCAAGCACGACTTGCTCACCGACCTTGACAAGAACAAAAAGGAAATCAGCAAGATTCTCGAGAGCGAGATTGTGAAACGCTATTATTATCAGCGTGGCGAGATTATTCAGACCATTGCTCACGATGAGGCCCTCGACCGCACATACATCATTGCCGTTCAGCCGCGTGAGTACAGGAAAATCCTTACCAAGAAAGACTGAAACGTGATTTAAGAAAGCAATTTTTTCTCCGCACAGAAAGATGGAACTATCTCAACTTTGCGAAAAGTTTTGCGCGAAAGACCGCTTTAAGTCCCTTGCTAAAGCCATAGGTAACAGGAACAACAAGGTGTTGCTTGCCGAAGGTGTGGCAGGGTCGTCGCTTGCAATGCTGCTTTCTTGCCTTCCACCGCGCACCACACCATATCTGATTATAGCAAACGACCTTGACGAGGCGGGCTATATATATAATGACCTGTGCCAGATAATGACCGACAAGCGGGTTCTGGTATTCCCATCGGGTTACAAGCGGAGCATAAAGTTCGGGCAGGTGGATGCGCCGCAGCAGATTTTGCGTACCGAAGTGCTTAACCGGTGGGAGAAAGACAAGGAACTGCGTTGGGTGGTGTCTTATCCCGAGGCTCTTGCCGAGAAAGTTGCTACGCGCGAACAGGTCTCCAATGGCACAATCAATCTCGCCGTGGGGGAAGTGCTGGATTTGACTCAGTTGCAGCAGCAGTTGCGCAATCTGGGCTTTGTGTCGGTGGACTATGT
>JAGCVR010000104.1 GCA_017962285.1 Muribaculaceae bacterium
CACGTGGTTCTCATCACCGCCGACCTGCACGCCAAAGCTCAACGTGCCGATTCACTGGGCTACTACAAGATAAAACTCGAGTGGGAGTCGGCCATAACCACAATGCATGTGCCGCAGTACTACTATGTGTATCAGTACGACCCTGTCACACACACGCAGACACTTCTGAGCACAATTCCACTCTTCCCCACCACCGACACGACACACGAGATACTGGTGGAGCAGCAGGACGACCCCCAGGACTTCTACTACGTGATAACGGCAATGCCAATCATGTATGACAACGAAGGCAACATCCGCTACGGCACCAACGGCGAGCCGCTGACGCGACTTACCGCCACCAGCCCCATCCGCAAGGTGACGGTGCCGGGCAAGGACCCGTTCTATTCACAGGACGCCGAATACCGCAGCCGCTACGACATCGACAACCAGATCAACATCTACAAGAACACGATGTGCCTGAAGCCCGAAGGCTCCGACGACTATACCCACATCAAGAACAACACCAATCCGTTCATCTTGACCCGCACCGACGTCAACGGCAACAAAGTGAATGTGGCAAGCGTGACGTTCTCGCAGAACCCGGTTGAAGGATATGACTACGTGGTGGCCTACAACGCCGAGAGTCAAGACCTCGTCAATCTTTTCGACGAGGAGATTCCTGTGTTGGCTGGGCACTTCAACGACCCCGACAGCGCCGAGGTGATGCTCATCGACCGGTTCTCGGCATCGACCGAGAGCAATGCCCAGCCGGCAGGCTACACCTACCGCTTCGAGCAGGACGGATTTGAATTCAGCAATGAAATCTTCGTCAGGGTGTTCAAGACCACGAACACAGTGGCATTCGTGGGCGTGACACAGGAAGACGTGGACAATGACGACGACCGCACGGTGGAACGCGGTCCCTATAATTCAATCTCTTTCGATGCCATAAACGAGCCTCTCGCCGACCTTATGGGATATGAGATCTGGGCCAAAAACAGCCTTGGAACCCAAAAGGTGGGCAAGGCCGACAACACGAGAAACGACGGTGTCTACCATCTGTTCGGCATGACCAGCGACAAAACGCTCAACGACTACTACGGCACCGACACGATTGGCTTCGAGGGCGGCACCTTGAAGATTATTGACAGGAACACCGACCGCTCGTCAATTACCACCTATGTCCCCGTCATCACCGCATACTACGACCGCAAACGCATGCTTAAGAACACCTACGGCTGCGACAAGAAAGAGTTGACCTATCCCGCCGTGGACCTTACGTTCTCCAAGAACGACATGCTTAAGAGCAACCCGTTCAACAACGGATGGGGAATGAGGATGGGCTACAAGACCAAGATGACCATCAAGCCGGTATGGAAGAGAGGAAACGTCAACCTTCAAAACAAATACGATGTTTACCGCTATCGTGTGTGGCGCGTGAACGGGACGACGAACACCGAGCTCAGCGAGGAGACCCTGCTCAACAACCTGAGCAACGTGAGCGGCACCAGCACAGCCTCCGACGGCACGGTAGTGTCGTGGGCATCGGACTACTCAGCCATCCAGACATTCAATCCCGGGAACGGAAACCAGACTTATACCGACCTGTTCATTGACCTGCCTATCTCGGGCAGTTCCAAGAAGGTGAAGTATATCGTCCGCATGTATGCGCGCAATCACGACTACATGCCCGCTCCAAATCCGGTACGCCGCAAGGCGATAACCGAGCAAGACGACGGATATTACTACATTACGCAGGTGACGAAGGAAGTGACGTTCGACTCCACCGTTCCGACAGGCATCATAGATGTGGCACCAGCCGATGCCGAGGTGGTTTCGGAAACCTACTACAACACGCTGGGCATGGAGAGCGCCACTCCGCAGAAGGGAGTGAACATTGTGGTGACGCGCTACAGCGACGGCACACAGGTTTCACGCAAGGTGATTAAGTAGTCTTTGGTCGTTAGTCTTTAGTCATTGGTCGTTAGGAGCCAGCACCACGAAAAACAGTCAAGATACATTATGATTATCAGAATTCTATCTGTTGCCGCCCTGATGCTGGCAATGACAGTGAACGCCTATTCGGACAACGTGCCGAGGGCGATTATCGCCAAAGTGGGGACCAGTGTTAAGGCGACCGACGGCTCGCTGACCATAACCCACAGCGGGAAGAAACAGAATTATTCGGCGGCTCAGAGCATGGCGCAGTACCGCGATACTGCTATTCTCTCGCCCAAGAGCGCAAATATCCATCCAAACGGGAAGAAATACTACGTTAATTCTCTTGAGGGGTGCAAGACCGTGGTCTATGACCTTGCCACACACAAGCGGCTGAAGGTGATAAACCACACGTTCGGAGACAAGGACTCGGCACTGTGGGCGCCACAGTCACCACTGTTCCGATTCACGCACTACACGAACCGCGACGTGCGCCGTTTCAGCGGCAAACCCGTGGAGAGCGAATTCTCGCACGGAGGGCGCTACCTGTGGGTGCCCTACTACCGTCGCACTTTCGACATCAACGCACAAGACCCGTCGGCAATCGCCGTTATCGACACCGAGAGCGACCGCATAATCCGCCTCTTCGACACCGGCCCGCTGCCGAAAATGATAACGCGCTCCAACGACGGACGCACGATGGCAGTGACGCACTGGGGCAACAACACCGTGGGACTTATCAATATCGCACCGAAAGACCCAAAGCAGTGGAAATATGAAGCGTGCATCCCAGCACCAAACGAGTTGAAACTGAACTTCAGCCTCTCGCACCAGATCAACCGTGACGCGAACAGCGGACTGCTGTTGCGCGGCACCGTGTTCACCCCCGATGACAAATATCTGCTCGTGGGAGAAATGGGCGGCGGCGGAATAGGCGTCATCGACCCTAAAAACAAGACATACCTGGGGCGGCTCACCGGATGTTCGGCTCCACGCCACCTGGTGATCCGCAACGGCTATCTGTACCTGAGCAGCAGCAGTGCCGGCGTGGTGCAACGTTGCGCCCTCGACTCCATCGTGGCTGCCATAGGTCGGCTGAACAACGGACGTTCGGTACAGGTGCGCGGATGGGAGACGTGTCGTGTGGGCGGCGGTGCACGCACGCTGGAACTCTCGCCAAGTGGGCGATTCGCCTTTGTGGCGTGCAACTCGGCAAGCCGACTGTGTGCAGTGAACACCGAAAACATGAAAATGATTGCCGAAATACCGTGCGACTCCTACCCGGTGGGGCTGGCAATTTCCGCCGACGGCAAGCAGGTGATAGTAACAAGCCAGGCACGCGGTGCCGGCGGCAATGCCGTGAATATCTATCAGGTGGATTACACCGAACCCGAACCAGTGCTCAAGGCACCCGTGGAGAAGGCCATTGAGAAAGAAGACTCAACTGCCGAAATGTCGGGACTCAGATATCTTCCCAACAGCAAAGAGCAACCCACCGAGTTCAACACGCCTATGCTCATATTCTCGGCGGCAGTGCTCGCGATATTGCTTGTGGTATGGCTCTTTCGGCGCAATAAAAACAAAAAAACCGCTGATAACGGGCTATAATTCGCAAAAAAACACTAACTTTGCACCCGCAATGCCGGCAAAACGGTGAATCACCGCAGCCGTACAAAGCACCATGCGCTTGTGGCGAAATTGGTAGACGCGCCAGACTTAGGATCTGGTGTTGCAAGACGTGTAGGTTCGAGTCCTATCAGGCGCACATTAAGGAGATATCCCGCTGAATTTCAGCGGGATATTTTGTTTTTATGAGGGTGTACGAGACACTGTCTCGTAATACAGGACGGCGCTGAAAGTGGAACTGGATGCTCTATAGGTTCTAGAGGGCGGGGTGACACAGAAAAACAAAGTTCCCCTAGAAAAGTGGCAGAAAACCCACTATGTATTACACTGCAGCGCTTCTTGACTTGTTGCTGTACAAAGAGGGTGTATCGTAATGTGGGAGAAGCTCTGAAAGAGCGGCAAGAACACAGGCGGGGGGTCAGGCGGGGAGGATGCGGGTGCCGGTGGTGCCGGCGAGGGCTTCGCGCGCCCTCTCGAGGGAGGTGATAAGCGCCGACGCGCCATGCGATTTCTCCACGAAATCAATGCACGACTCCACCTTGGGGAGCATGCTTCCGGGAGCGAAATGCCCC
>JAGCVR010000105.1 GCA_017962285.1 Muribaculaceae bacterium
AGCGGCGTGAAGCTTTGTCAAACCCTGCGTAACCGCTGCCGTAGGTTGCGGTTACGTGGGGGTATTGCAACCTCGTCCCGTGCTCTACGACCCCGAGGGGGTCGCGCTCACGTCGGAGATGTGCGGCAGTGGTGGATTCTGTCACCCTTTCAGGGTTTCACACGGCTGGGTCACGTTACGGGGGTTGCGCTGCGCTCCACCCCCGCCTGTATTCTGCCAGGGCTTCGCCCTTCCCCAGGTTACGACCGTCTCCGACCTGTCCGAAAATGTATCAAAATTAATGGAAAATAAACTACGGATGAATCTGATAGTTCTGATTTTTAATTGTTTGAAACACAGAAGTTTAACAGAATGAAAATGTCTGCAATTTTTCAGATAAATCAGTAAAATCCGTAGTTTGTCAATTTTGATACAGTTTCGCCCGACTTCGAAGAAGTCATTCTCTTCGCCCTTCCGCCACCCGTCGGGTGCGGTGGTATCAGGGTTTATTCACCGCTTTCGGCTGGCGCTTCGGCGGCAGGAGCTTCTTCAGCGGCCTCTTCGTTCTTTTTGAGCCTTGTGAGCTTCACGTTTTCGCCACTCTGATAGAAGTTCATCTTGTCGCCTTCTATCACCGTGCTGGTGAGGATTTCGCTGCCACGCTCCTTAAACTCCTTGGAGAAATACTCGTCGAAGAATGCGAGATTTGCCTGATAGACGTGATAGCTATACTCTTTGAGATTGTCTTTAGTGGCCTTGACTTCGGGGAACGGGTTCTCCATCTTGCCCTGCGCAATGGCTTCGATGTGCTTATTGCCGATTTCTATCACATCGCCAATTTCCACGTCGACATCCGACGAGTCGGGCACATAGGTGAGCTTTATGTCGCTGCCGCTGACTTCGTATTTTGCCTGGATCGTGTAGTGGAAATTGATTTTAAAGTCGATGTCGAATTCGTCTTTTCCGGATTGCACGCCGTCGTGGATAACGTAGGCAAGTCCCTTGTTCTGCGCGTCGGGTTCCTCGAACACGTAATAAACATTCATCTTGATTTCTCCGCTGCCATCGCTTGCGGTGACTGTGGTGGCTTTATCGACCTGCCAATAGCCCGGCAGCATCTTCACGTCGATGTCTTCGGTGCAAGAGCCGAGCAGAAGCATTGCGGCAATTGCGGAAAAGAGAGTTAAGAGTGATTTTTTCATAAATTGTGATTTTTAAAATTTATTAACAGGTTTTGGTCAATAATCATAGGGAACTTAATCGAAACTCAAAGATAAGAATAATCCGTGAGAAATCAAGGGAATGGGCAAAAAATTTTGCGTTTTGCTCATTTTTCTTCTTTTTCTTGACTTTTTAATAAAAAAGTTTTATATTTGCATTTGATTAAATAAAATTATCATTTATTAACCTTTAAAATATATTATTATGCAAGCTAAACCGCAACTAAGTTTTATTGAGGCAATTAAAGTTTGCTTCGCAAAGTATGCCAATTTCAAGGGACGTGGCCGTCGCTCTGAGTTCTGGTGGTTCTATCTGTTCGGAATGATTGTGTATTGGATTCTGCTGCTGCCCGTTTATTTCCTGAATGCCAAGAAACAGGCAATGATTGCCGATGCCGAGGCAAGCATCCTCAGCGGCGGCAACGTTGACATGGCTGCACTTGAGGCCAACGACCCCACATCAACGATTATTTTCCTGCTGATCGTGGCAGGTATCGTGATGCTGATTCTGTTGCTCCCGACTCTGGCAGCATGGGTACGCCGTCTGCACGACGTGGGCAAGAGTGGTCACATGCTGTGGCTGTTCCTGCTCTGTGGTGTCGGTGGACTTATTCCTCTGCTGATGTGTATTCCTGACGGGAAACCCGAACCAAACAAATACGGTGAATCGCCCAAATATGTGCAAGTTTAGCGTTTGAGGCAGAAGACAGTCGTCTTAGGCTAATATAAGAGAAACAGATTCGATGTCGGGCTACTCGTGAGTCCGACATCTTTTTTGCCCGGCATCTTTTTCTCAATAAGTCAAATAATTGTCGCTTGCGGCTTGCTATGTGAAACTTTTTTATTACCTTTGCACCGCTTTTAGAATTTCCGTGTGATGGGAAATTAAGAAGCAGAATCTTAATTTTTAGTAACACAACAATTTACAGTAAAAATGAAAACTTTTCAATTAAGTGCAGAGCCAAGAACCGACCTTGGCAAGAAAGCAACAAAGGCGCTCCGTGCCCTTGACAAAATCCCCGCAGTGATCAATGGCGGAGAAATCGTTAACCTCAACGAAAAAGGCGAGTATGAAGGAACCCTTGAACCGGGTCAGAAAGTGGTGAAAGTGAACACTGCCGGAAAGGCTGTCATCACCACCGACATCACCGTGGCAAAGGACGCAGTGCGCAAGCTTATCTACACTCCCGAGATTTTTGACATCGACCTGAGCATTAACGGTAAGGTTCAGAAGGCTGTGCTGAAAGACATTCAGTTCCACCCACTGAACGATTCCATTCTTCATATCGACTTCCTTGCAGTGAACAAGGAGAAACCTATCGTGATGGAAGTGCCTCTGGCAATCGAAGGTCACGCTGTGGGTGTGAAGGCCGGTGGTAAGCTGGTTCTTAACATGAAGAAGGTGAAGGTGAAAGGAATCTACACCGAGATTCCCGAGCGCATCGTTATCAACGTTGAGCCGTTGCAGATTGGTCAGGCTGTTATGGTTGGCGACCTGCACTACGACAACTTTGAGATGGCAAGTCCCAAGGACCTGATGATAGTAAGCGTTCGCGCAACCCGCGCTGCCGCTGCTGCTGCCGCCGAGACTGAGGAAGAGGCTGCAGAGTAATCGCCTGCCACGATGAGTCTCCTAACTTTTTTCCGCAACCTTTGTTGCGTAAACAGGACCTCAAGTGAAATGAAGCATTTAATAGTTGGCTTAGGGAACATTGGCGCAGAATACCAGGGTACCCGGCACAACATAGGCTTTACAATATTGGATGCCTTTGCACAGGCATCCAATGTTGTTTTCACCACCTCGCGCTATGGCGATGTGGCAAAAATGAGGGTGAAAAACCAGCAGCTGGTGTTGCTCAAGCCCTCCACCTATATGAATCTGAGCGGCGAGGCCGTGCGCTACTGGATGAATAAGGAAAAAATAGAACTTGAGCGGGTGCTTGTGATTGTTGACGACATTGCCCTGCCGTTTGGCACAATCCGCATTAAAGGCGGCGGAAGCGACGGCGGACACAACGGGCTGAAAAACATAACCGCGATGCTTGGCACGCAGCAGTTTGCCCGGCTTCGGTTCGGGGTGGGCAACGATTTTCCGCGAGGCGCTCAGGTGGACTATGTGCTGAGTCTGCCTTCGCCCGAGCAGGTGGCCATGCTGCCCGAGAGAACTGCCGTGGCGGCAGATGCCATCCGAGACTTCTGCCTCAGCGGGCTCGACTTTGCGATGAACCACTATAACGGTAAGTAGTTTTCATTTCTCCTGAATCATGAACGAGGAACGTATTGACAAATGGCTGTGGGCGACGCGGATTTTCAAGACGCGCTCGCTTGCCACCGACCAGTGCAGGCTTGGACGTGTCACGATGAACGGCACGAATGTGAAGCCGTCGCGCCCGATCAAGGTGGGAGACGTGATTTCCGTGAAGAAACCGCCCGTAACCTACACTTTTCAGGTGGTGGGGCTCACGGAGAACCGCGTGGGCGCAAAACTTGTTCCGAATTACCTGAAGAATCTCACCACACCCGACCAGTATCATTTGCTGGAGATGGTGCGGATTGGTGGCTTCGTTGACCGGCAGAAGGGACTGGGACGGCCCACGAAGAAAGAAGGGCGTGAGATGAAGGAATTTACCGACGAGGCTTTCTTCGGCTTCGACGACTGGGACGACGAGAATCCTCTCTGGACCGAGGAGGACGAGAAGAACCTTCAGTGAAACGAGCCAATCTGTGTCACGGCAATCAATCGAATTGTTGCAGGGAGAGTCGCGATAAATACGAATCGGTCTTGACCGATTTGTGATAAATCACTAACTTTGCGTTATGATAATCCTGAAGGATTCAGACCTTCGGCATAAACCACTTTTGAAAGAACGGTGAGCGTAAATCAGGAAAATATCCGCAAGCATCTGTCGCAGGAGATTTTTCATCTTGTGGGCGATGTTGCCGACAGCATGGCGCGCGAGTGCTATGTGGTGGGCGGCTATGTGCGCGATATTATTCTGGAACGCCCGTCCACAGACATGGATTTCGTGACCGTGGGAAGTGGGATAGAACTGGCTCAGGCGGTGGCAAAACGTCTGGGTGCCGACGCGCATCTGGCGGTGTTCAAGACCTATGGAACGGCGCAGGTGAAGTGGCACGACATGGAGCTGGAGTTTGTGGGGGCGAGGAAGGAGTCGTACCGCCGCGAAAGCCGCAATCCCATCGTGGAGGACGGCACTCTGCAGGAGGACCAACACCGCCGCGATTTCACAATCAACGCCATGGCGGTCTCGCTCAATGCGGGCACTTACGGCACTCTCCTTGACCCGTTCAACGGGGTTGGGGACATAGAACGGAAGTTGATCAGGACGCCGCTTAACCCCGACATCACGTTCAGCGATGACCCGCTGCGAATGATGCGTGCCGTCAGGTTTGCCACGCAGCTCGGTTTCGACATATTCCCTGATACGTTTCAGGCTATCCGCCGCAATGCCGGCAGGATTAAAATCATCACCAAGGAACGCATTGCCGAGGAGCTGATGAAAATAATGCGTGCCGATGTGCCGTCGAGGGGTTTCTACATGCTGAAGGATTGCGGGCTGCTTACTCTGATTTTTCCGGAACTGATGGCGCTCTCGGGCGTAGAGACCGTGCGCGGCAGGGGGCACAAGGACAACTTCGTCCACACCATGCAGGTGCTCGACGTTGTGGCGCAGAAAAACCGTAACGAGTGGCTCCGCTGGGCTGCACTGCTGCACGACATAGGGAAACCCGTTACCAAGGAGTGGGACGATGCGGTGGGCTGGACCTTCCACAACCACAACTTCGTGGGCGAGAAGATGATTCCCCGCATTTTCGCGCGGATGCGTCTGCCGCAGAACGAACACATGAAATATGTGAAGAAACTCGTGGGGCTTCACATGCGTCCCATTGCGCTTGTGGAGGACGAAGTGACCGACTCGGCTGTGCGGCGTCTGCTCTTCGACGCAGGCGACGACGTGGACGACCTGATGACTCTCTGCAACGCCGACATCACTTCGAAGAATCAGGAGAAAGTGCGCCGTTATCGCGAAAACTTTGAGCTGGTGAAGCGTAAACTCGTGGATATTGAGGAAAAGGACCGCGTGCGCAACTTCCAGCCGCCGGTGGACGGTGAAGAGATTATGGAAACCTTCGGACTTGCACCGTCGGCACCGGTAGGCGTGATAAAAGACTCCATTAAGGAGGCAATCCTCGAGGGTACCATAAAGAACAGATATAGCGACGCGTACGGGCTGATGATGAGCAAGGCTGCCGAGATAGGGCTGAAGCCGGTCTATGACGGGAGGCTCTGTTACCAGATGATGCACGGCACACCTGTGGGCGACATCGTAGTTGCTGCATCGGGGCAGGGTCTGGCGCTTTGCGCCATGGGCGACGGAGCGCAGGCGGAACTTGGGCAGATTGCTCGTCGCGGACACCTGACTCTGGCTCAGGAGCAGACACCGCTTTTGCGCAAGGCGATGACCCAGCTTGCGGAGTATTTCGCTGGTGAGCGGCAGGACTTCGATTTGCCGCTTAACGCTGTGGGTACCGACTTTCAGCGCCGTTGCTGGCAGGTGCTTGCCGCCATCCCTTACGGCTCGGTCATTTCATATAAGCAGCAGGCCGAACGGGTGGGCAATCCCGGCGGTTACCGCGCCGTGGCGCAGTCGAACAACTGTAATCCTCTTGCCATTATCGTTCCGTGCCACCGTGTCGTGGCGAGCGACGGCACCCTCGGCGGTTACGCCGGCGGCGTTTCTGCCAAACGCACCCTCCTTGCCCTGGAAAACTCCCACAAAAAATAGTTTCTGTGCCCGTTCAAGCATAATTTCTGTGCCGGAAAAGTTTTTGGCACAGTTTTTGCTTTGTTATAATTGGGGTTATGCAGATAGGGTGCGTAACATGTGTTTAGTTTTGCAGTGAAATTCGAGATTAAAGGGGATTCTTTAATAGCAACTGGATTTCAGTGGAGATTGTTCTTTGACATATTGATAAACCCTAATCGGTCATTAGGCCAATACTTATTAAGTGTATTTTTCAAAACAACTAAAAAACAAAACTGCTATGAAGAAAAGTGCAAAATTGATGAAGGTGAGCCGTCTGTTGAACTCTAATCGTGCCAGCAAGGCAGCGCGGAAACGCTACCGCCACTGCTCGATGGCTAACTCGCTCTCGAATGCGCGCCTCTTTCTGGTTATCCTTGAGGGCGAACTCGGCGGGATGCCGTTCGTGGTGGATTCGGGCTCGGACGAGAATGTGATGATGAGCTACGCCTACGAGGCGATTAAGCGCGACAAGCCTGAGCTGATCAAGTCGGAGACGACGCAGGAGCAGCACATGACGCTGGGCGTGGGCGGTCCAGTGCAAGTGGGCGCAGCCACGTATGTGGAGATTGCCATCCACATTGCCGGCGTGGAGCGGCTGACGCGTTTTCAGGTGGTTAATGCCAGCGAGGCAATGGCTGAGCAGACACAGAAACTCTACGGTGCGCCCTTGTGCGGCATGCTGGGCGTGGAGTTCCTGGTGGACAACAAGATGTCGCTCGACTTCGAGCGCGCCGTGGCGCGGATCAGCGCATAAGGCAGACATTGGGGCGGTGGCACCTTTCATGGTGCCCTGCCTATGCTACGATAGCTCCCCGGGTTGGGGAATTGGGGAAAAAGTGTTATCTTTGCACGGATTATGGAAAAAATTCTGTAATCCGTGCAATTTTTTTTGAATATTAACTAAAAACGAAGATAAAGAAATGAAAGCATTTGTATTTCCCGGACAGGGTGCCCAGTTTGTGGGTATGGGCAAGGAACTTTATGAGACCAACGCCGTGGCTCACGATCTTTTTGAGAAAGCTAACGAGGTGCTCGGTTTCCGCATTACCGACCTTATGTTTGCCGGCACCGAAGACGACCTGAAGCAGACTAAGGTGACTCAGCCGGCGGTGTTTCTGCACTCGGTGGTTCTTGCACTGACGATGGGGGAGGAGTTTAACCCCGATGCTGTGGCAGGCCATTCGCTGGGCGAGTTCTCGGCACTGGTGGCTGCCGGCGCATTGTCGTTTGAGCAGGGCTTGAAACTGGTTGAGGCGCGTGCCCTCGCCATGCAGAAGGCTTGCGAGGCTGCACCGTCCACTATGGCGGCAATCATCGGTCTTGACGACGAGGTGATAGAGCGCGTGTGCGCCGAGGTTGACGGCGTGGTTGTGGCAGCAAACTACAACAGCCCTGGTCAGGTGGTGATTTCCGGCACGTTCGAGGCTATTGACGAGGCTTGCGCTAAGTTGAAAGAGGCTGGTGCCCGTCGTGCCCTTCCGCTGAAGGTGGGCGGTGCGTTCCACTCTCCACTGATGGAGCCTGCCCGTGCCGAACTGGCAAAGGCCATCGACGAGGCTGAATTCAAGGCTCCACGCTGCCCGATTTATCAGGACGTGGACGCTCTTCCACACACCGACCCTGAGGAAATCAAGGCAAATCTCGTGAAGCAGCTTACCGCTCCGGTTCGCTGGAGTCAGATTATGGCAAATATGGTTGCCGACGGTCTGACCGAGGCTGTGGAGGTGGGTCCCGGCAGGGTTCTGCAAGGACTTATCAGCCGCACCTATCGTGAGGTGGCGGTGAGCGGGAAACAGTGAGTTGAAAAGTGAAGTAATGCGCTTTGCGCAGGAAGTAATCGGGCTTGGCACGAGGTGTGCCACTATAAATCAGAGTTATGGATTATTTGTTACTTGTTGTTGGTCTTGCGTTGCTCCTACTGGGGGCAAACTCCCTTGTTGACTCATCGGTGGCGATAGCGCAGAAGGCTAAGATTTCCAATTTCATTATCGGCCTGACCATAGTGGGAATCGGTACTTCCGCGCCGGAGCTGTTTATCTCCATATCGTCGTCGGTTACAGGTCATGGCGATGTGGCAATGGGAAACGTGATAGGTTCCAATATCTGCAACATCCTGCTGATATTGGGAGTCACTGCCACCATCTGTCCGTTTGCCATCAATAAGAAG
>JAGCVR010000106.1 GCA_017962285.1 Muribaculaceae bacterium
ACACCAAGCACAAGAGCGTGCCTATCATAGCCCTGCCCACTACAGCAGGAACTGCCGCCGAAACCACAATCAACTACGTGATTATCGATGAGCAGAAGAAGAAAAAAATGGTGTGTGTCGATCCCAACGACATTCCCGCTGTGGCAATAATCGATGCCGAACTTATGTACTCCCTGCCCAAGAGCCTCACGGCTGCCACCGGCATGGACGCTCTCACCCATGCCATCGAGGGCCTCATCACAAAAGCCGCATGGGAACTGAGCGATATGTTCGAGATCAAAGCGATTGAAATGATCAACAAGTATCTGGAGATTGCCGTGAATGAACCGCAGAACCCTGTGGGACGCGACGGAATGGCTGTGGCGCAGTATGTGGCAGGAATGGCATTCTCAAACGTGGGACTGGGTGTGGTTCATGGAATGGCTCATCCCATGGGTTCGCTCTTCGACGTGCCTCACGGCGTGGCAAACGCCCTGCTTCTGCCCACCATTATGCGCTTTAACGCTCCTGCGGCTCTCGAGAAATATGTGGATATCGCCAAGGCAATGGGCGTGTATGAGGATGGAATGACCACCGAGCAGGCCGCCGATGCCGCGTGCGATGCAGTTCAGGCCCTTGCTTTGAGGGTGGGAATACCGCAGCACCTCACCGACCTGGGTATAACCGAAGCCGACATTCCTGCACTTGCCGACCAGGCTATAGCCGATGTGTGCACTCCGGGTAACCCACGCGAAGTTACTCGCGACGATATCGTGATGCTTTACAAGAAAGTGCTTTGACCCAAATCTGTCATCAGGTTTTGAGCAATTTTTGATAATAACATTCAGGTCTCTGAAGTTTTTGCTTCGGAGACCTGCCGTTTTTATCATGTTTATTAACGCCAAAACTGCATGAATTGTAAAGAAAAGTGGGTGGAAACCGAAAAAAATAACTATCTTTGCAGAACTATACCGAAAACAATTTTAACCAAATAAAAACTTTTTATCAGAAACATTCATTATGAAAAAATTCTTTACACTGTTTGTGGCTGCTTTGATTGCCACAATGGCATGGGGTGCAGAGACCACATTCAACTGCGCCACATTGTTTGCCTCGAGTGCCGAGAAAGCAACGCAGGGAACCTACACATTCACCACTGCGGGCGGCAGCACAGCCGCTACGCTCAACACTACGAGCAATGACCTGCGTATCTATGCAGGTGGTACGTTCAAGATTGAAACCACAGGTGAAAACTTCACCAAGGTGGTGTTCGTTCTTTCCACTAAGGGAAAACAGCGTCTGAGCGAAATCACTGCCAGCGCAGGAACAATCACCACCCAAGCCCTGGGCGATGAAACCGTGACCTGGACAGGAAACGCCAAGAGCGTTACATTCACCTGCGGCGCAAGCGCAACCTATGGAAGCGACGGTGCCAACAAGGCCGGCCAGTTCGACTTCACTGAATTCACCATCACCGACGGTGGCAGTGGCGGTGGCGTTATTCCCGGCACTGATCCCGACCCAAGCGGAGCATTGAAGACTCTCAACGAGGACTTTGAAGGCAATGCCATCCCCACAACTTGGAAACAGGCTCAGGTAAGTGGCGACAAGGTTTGGTACACCGCAACGTATCAGAACAACACTTATGCTGCCATGACAGGCTACAAGGGCACTACGCCTCCGTTCGACCAGTGGCTGATTACTCCCGCCCTCGACATTGAAAATGCGACAAACAAGACTCTCAACTTCCGTACAGAAGTGAACGGCTACGGCAGCACCACCACCGTGCTGGAAGTGTATGTGATGAGCACCGACGATCCCGCCACTGCAACTAAGACTAAACTCAATCCAGCCCTCCCGACAGCACCCGAAAGCGGATACAGCGACTGGAAGGAGAGCGGCGACATCGATCTGAGCGCTTACAACGGCACTTACTACATCGGTTTCCGCTACTACGCAACTCAGGATGCCAACTATGCCACATGGTGCGTTGACGATGTGAAATTCAATGTCGGCGGCAGTGTTACTCCCGACCCGGGCACATACACCGATGCCACTATCGCCGACCTGGTGAAACTCACCGAAGCCAAGAAGAACGTTAACCTGAAGCTCACCAATGCCGTTGTACTCTTTGCTGATGCAGATAACAACAACAAACAGGTGTTTGTCCGCGATGAGCTTGAAGGCGAACACGCAATTCAGTTCTACAACCTGGGTATCGCCCTTAAGGACTACGATGTGCTTAATGGTGAAATCAAGGTTGATTACGATTATTACAAAGAGTTCCCCGAGGTTAAGGCTATCTCCGGCGTAACCAATGCCGACGGACTTGAAATCAGCGAACTCGGCGAGGAAGAGGAAATCCATGCATGGGATGTCACTATTGCCGACCTTAACGAAGGTCTCTACAAGAACGATGTGGTTTACCTCGCAGAGGTGGAACTCACACTCGACGGCAAGAACTACTATGTGGTTGACGAAGATGGCAACAAGGTTCAGCTCTACGACAAGTTCGGCTACGAACTTCTCCCCGAAGAGGTTGAAGAGGGCACCATCGTGAGCGCGATGGGTATCTTCGGCCAGTACTTTAATGGCATTCCCGAAGTTTATCTCCTCGACCTGGAAGGCGCAGGCGCTGAAGGTGATTACCTGAGCGACATCCTCTATTACTCCGAGGACGGAGCGGAAGTAACCGTTGCCGACGACCTTTACGTGGCGTTTGCCGACGACAACAGCCGTGTATTGTTCGTTACCGACAACTACTACGACGAGTGGGACCTCAGCGATTATGGAATGGGCACGTATGTTTTCTATCCGTCGTGGGTTGCTCTTGATTTCAGCGACAACGAAGACGGCTATGCTGCTGTGAAGGACGCTATGGCTATTAAGGGCGGAACCATCACCGGTATCATCGATGGTGTTGCTCTCAACCCGTCGATTGCAGTGGAAACCATTCCAGAAGAAGTTGACGTGGAAGAGCCCGAACTGATATTGTTCGAATACGACTTTGCTGAACCGATTGAGGCTTACTCCAACGAAGTGGGCTATGCAAAGTGCTACTATAAGAACGGCAAGCTCTATGGCACCGCCGACGGAACCGATGCTCCGGTTGACTTCGACATGTGCTACATAGATGAGTTCACGTTCAGCGAAGGCCAGCAATACGAATTGCTTGCACTGTTCACAATCAAGGAAGAATGGGAAGCCGCAGCCGACGAAAGTGGTGACGATGCTCCGGCACGCGTTCGCCTCAATGGAGAGAAAAAGGGTGTGAAGGCTGCCCGCAACCTCAAGGCCCGCAAGGCTCTTGCCGACCGTCGCCACGTACGCGTTGACGATCCAAACGCCAACAGCAACTACACCATTTTCATTCTGGATCGTCCA
>JAGCVR010000107.1 GCA_017962285.1 Muribaculaceae bacterium
ACAAAAATAGAAAACACCGTTTCATTATGAAAAAACATTACATATATCTTGCTTGCGGCATTCTTTTCACGTTGCTGTTCATCATCTTCAAGGTCAACATCTACGAGCACATTTATTTCGCTCAAGGTTTCAGCGACCAGTTCTTCAACCTGGGGCTCTACAACACCGTGGCGCTCATCACCGCCGCAACGGCATGGCTCGGAGCAGCCGTTTACTACTATGTCATCAATTCGGTGAAATTCGACCGCTGGTACAACTGGCTTACCATGCTTGTGATAGTCACACTGCTGGCTCCGATACTCTGCTTCTGGCTCAACGACTACGTCTTTGCCCAGAACGGACTGATGTATATCACCGAATCCATCAATTTCGAATTGGTGAATCTGGCGGTTACAGCAGCACTGTTTGTGGTGGCATCGTTCTCAATCCGATGGTGGAGCAGCAACTGCCGCCACACCCCTATCCCCCAGTGATTAAGGAAGTTGGAAATTCATGATTAAAGTTATAGTTTAGACTGACATCGATATAAAACCAAATAACAATAGCTTATGAGACTGTTTATTTTCGCAATAGGTGGAACTGGTTCACGGGTTTTGAAATCGCTCGTAATGCTCTCGGCTGCAGGTGTTAAACCGCTCAACGAGAATGGCGAACCCATGACCGACTTTGAAATAGTGCCGGTGATTATCGACCCGCACAAATCGTGCGCCGACCTCAAACGCACCGAAACACTGCTCAACGCATACTGCCAGCTTCGCCGACAGATTCACGGCGACAAAGTGAATGCCGAGGGGTTCTTCGCCACAAAAATAGAGAAACTGCACGACCTGGCGGGCGCTTCAACGCGAACCATCGACGACTCGTTCGTGATGAACCTCAATGCGGTGGAACACCACAAGTTCCGCGACTTCATCGGATACGACACCATGAACCAGCCCAATCAGGCGCTGACATCGCTCCTCTTTGCCGACTATCAGCTCGAGAACAAAATGAGCATCGGTTTCGTGGGCTCACCCAATATAGGTTCAGTTGCCCTCAACGAGATTAAGGACAGCGAGGAGTTTAAGGCTTTCGCCAACGTCTTCACCGCAGGCGACCGCATCTTCTTCATCAGTTCCATTTTCGGAGGCACGGGAGCGGCAGGTTTCCCCATTATGGTAAAGAATATCCGTCAGGCACAGAACTCGCAGCTCAACAACAAGGAAGTGCTCCGCCGCGCACCCATCGGCGGACTTACCATGCTGCCCTACTTTGCCATCGACAAAAGCCACGATGCCGGCGACCAGCGCATCAACACCGCCGATTTCATCATCAAGACACAATCGGCTCTTGAATACTACGACAACACGCTCACCGGCTCTGGCGAAAGCAGCGTGAACGCCATCTTCTACCTTGGCGACAAGCATCTTTCCCGACCCTATGAGTATGACCCGGGCGACAAACGCGACCAGAAAGACCCTGCGAATTTCATAGAACTCATCGGGGCGCTCGCTCCAATCAAGTTCGCCTCGATGGCCGAAAGTGAACTCTCCGACTTCAACGGACTGCCTCTGCCCACCAAGGCTTTTGAATACGGAATGGACAAAGACACCGCCGAAGTGGATTTCTTCGCACTGGGGAAACACACGCGGGCGCTCATCGCAAACAACTTCACAAGGCTGCATTTGTTCATGCTCTATCTCCAGACCGGCTTTGAATCCTGTCTGGGACAAGGCTACACCGAAGACCGTCCACGCATTACTCGCGCTTTCCTCAGTTCGCAGTTCTACAGGACGCTGACCACGGTGTTCTTCAACTCCTATGCCGAGTGGCTCACCGAAATGCTTCAGAACCAACGCAGCGTCCATTTCTTCAACGTGGGTTCGAAAGACATGGCAAATGTCATCTTCAACGTCAAGACACGTAAAACCTTCTTTGGCAGCAAGAGCGTTAACTCCGACACATTCAAGGCAGAACTGAACCGCATCAGCCGCACCACACAGTTCACCGACGACAACGTGGCGCACAAACTGATGAAACTTTTCTACGAGGCATCGGGGAAAATCATCCACGACCGCTACGAAGGATTTGAATAACACACTTTTTGAAAAAATTGAAGAGAACGAAATCACAGAATCATGAGTAACATACTGTCATACAGCAACATGAATGCAAATTCTGGCAACACCGACTGGATACAGACCATGCCCTACACCACCGACGACATTGAGCAAATCAAAGACCCGAACGGTGGCTTCAGCGAACACCCTCGCACCGCCATCCCAAGTCCCTTCGCTCAACTCGACCTTGTAAAGAACGCTTTTGAGCACCTTGCCAACAATGCCCTGCAAGGCACCGCGATGGATTTCAGGCTGGTATCAAACGCCCTGGATGTGGCTCAGCTGTTCTTCGACTTCGAGAATCACAAAGATTACCTCAGCATAGTCCGCTGGAACAGAACCGAGCAGCTTGAACGGATGCAGTCGTCGCCACAGCACCAGCTCTACGGCGAGACGCTCGAACTCTTCCTCAACAGCGACAAGAAATATAATTTCGAGGGATTCACCGACTGGTACATCCTGATGCTCGGAAGTCAGGTGATTGGCGCCACATCTCCGGCTTCGTTCACCATTGCCGCACCGGTGCAGTATCAGATCAGCGACATAAAAGTGGAACAGGGCATTTCGCTGTTCTCATCGCCACGCCACCTGTGGCAGCGCGATGAGGATTTCGTGTACCACCTGTTCCTGCTGTTCAACGCGTTCCCGCCGCTCAGGCAGAGTGTGAGCAAAGTCTATTCCTATATCTTCATGAACCTGGAGCACATCCGCCGCAACCGCCCTGCCCTGTTTGCCCGCATAAGCCAGGCCATACCCGACGCTCGCGCATTCAGTGCCGAGGCTGCCGGCAAAATGGAAGAACGACTCAACCAGGAGTTTGATCCGTTCAGCGGCGACAACGAGGTAACCATTCTCGGTGCCAGGCTTTATCACAAGCGCATTGCCGATGTCTGCACGCAGGCCATGCAGAGCGACTTCCAGATTGCGCCCACCATTGAGCAGGACACAAAAGAACTGCCGCTTGTGCTTCGCAGCAATTTCAACGGCAGCGTGGATTCCTACCGCTACATCGACAAGATCTGGGACAGCGCCACAGTGGTGCTTTCGGAAGACAAGCCGCTTAACGAGAGGAAACTGCCCGACACCTCGGTGGTGTATCCTTTCCTGACGACCAACGACTTCCTCAACGAAACGTTGATACGCCTGAGCGCACCTATCGACGGCACACACTTCTTCGACGGAAACATAGTGAGCCGCAGTGGCGACCACGGGTACCTGCTGCCGCTGAAACCCTTGTTCTTCCGATATTTCAAGGCCGCTGACCTCACAACCCGCATACTGGGACGAAACATAGTGGACATCGAAGAAAACAGCGACGGTTCCGTGACAGTAACGCTGCGTATCCCAGTCCGCAAGAAATACATTGAACTGAGCCGCACATATTTTGCCGTGGCAGACCACGCATGGACTTTCAGCGAAGAACGCGGCACAGGACGCGTGGTCAATGGGATTATGTCAACTGCCATCTTCCCGTTTACACGCACAAACGATGCCGACGCCTACACCGTGATGCTCACCACTATGATGGGCAGCGCCACTCTGCGCTTCTACGCTAACGGCTACGTACAGCAAGGCATCGATGCCCTGGAACAGACCCGCACTGCCGAAGCCTATGGCAGCACCTACTACGACGTGAAGGGCTCGTTCGACTTCATACAGGCGCAGGTCAACACTGAACTCGGTTCATTCCAAGGCATCATTCTGCCATTGTGGAAGCCTTATGTGGAAACAAACAAAGAACTGATCTTCGCTGTCGATTTCGGAACCACAAACAGCCATGTGGAAGTTGCAGAACGCGGACACAACCCCGAGCCGCTCACCTTCCACTATTCCTCCGAGCAGACTCTCATCGCCACCCTGCACAAGCGCGACAGCAACATGCAGTTTGCCGAGCAGTTGCAGAACATAGAGTTCCTGCCGAGCGAAATCGATTCGCTCTACGGATTCCCGCTCAGGACCACTCTCGCGCGGAACGCCAAGAGCAACACCAACGGAACGGCGCTGTTCAGCCAGATAAACATACCTTTCCTCTACGAGCGGCAGTATTTTGCCGGATACAACATCACAACCGGCATAAAATGGCGCGGAGAGAAAGAACTGTCGCAGGCGTTCCTTAGGGAAATCATCCTGCTTATCCGCGCAAAAGTGCTTTTGGAAAACGCTTCGCTTGCACGAACCAGAATAGTGTATTTTTTCCCGGTGAGCATGAGTGGAGCCGACCGCAACGCATTGCAAAACACATGGGAGACTCTCTATCGCGACTTCATCTCAAGCAACGGCTCCATCACCGACAATCTGCGATGCTACCCCGAATCCATAGCTCCGGCTTATTACTATCAGGGAGCTGAAGTGGCGGGCAGCAGTTTCGTCTCGGTTGACATCGGCGGCGGCACAAGCGACACCGTCATCTACCAGCCATCGCCCGACCGCATGACAAGCGTGCCGGTGGCAATATCATCGTTCCGGTTTGCCGGGAACGCGATTTTCGGCGATGCCTTCACCGACAAGGATGCCGACCGCAACCCGCTGCTCCAGCACTACACCACCTACTTCAAGCGCCTCATCGCCCAGAAGCCGGAACTCTCACATCTGGCAAGCATCTTGGACAACATCATGCAGGACAAGCGGTCGGAAGACATCAACGCATTCCTGTTCTCGCTCGAGAACGTGGAACAACTCCGTTCACTCCGTGAAATCGACCGAAGCCTCTACAGCTACAACTCCCTGCTGAAGAACGATTCCCAACGAAAACTGATTTTCATGTATTTCTATGCCGCCATCATCTATTACATCGCAAGTGAGATGAAACACCGGCACTACGAAATGCCCAAGCAAATCTATTTCAGTGGTACAGGCTCGAAGATTCTCAACATCGTGGGCAATCCCGACCTCGTCACAGAGTTCACTCAGCAGATTATTGAACGCGTCTTCCAGACCCGTTATTCCGAGAATTTCCAGATAAAGATTGAGCAGCAGGCTCCCAAGCAAATCACCTGCCGTGGCGGAATCCGACTTGAGAACAGCCGGCTCGACAACCAGGCCGACACTCAGAACTACACCCCACGCAACATCAACGCCATCAAGTACTGCTACTCGATGATGCCCGACGGGAATCTCACTTTCAGCGACGTGAGCGACATTGACATCCGCATGAAACTCGTGGAGAGAGTGCGGGAATTCAATAATTTCTTCACCGAACTGTGCAGCGATGCCACAATTAAGGATGAATTCGGCATTGAGCCGAGAGTATGGAGCATTTTCACTTCTGTCCTTAACAACGACATCAGCAACTACCTCACTGCCGGAATCCGCTCATTCCTGCAAAGCCAGAGCTACAACGACACCGATGAGATTCAGGATGTGCCGTTCTTCTACCCCATTACGGGTATTATACGCTACAATCTTCTTGCCAACCTGTGCAACAAGAACATCAACAACGAACCTCAATAATTCATCAGATTATTGATTAAGCCCTAAGCAAATGAAACGTCTCTTATTATTCATCATTCTTTTCGCCGGTCTTGTGGCATCTGCACAAGACACGACAACACAAGTGGCCGTCGCCGACACGGCAATCGCAAAGACTTTGCCGCCGGAACCGCCCAAGCCCGAAAAACCCGCCGAACCTGCAGGGCACACGGGACATGCCGGGATGTGGATTTTCCTGGGAGGACTTCTGGTTGTTGCTGGAGGCATGATGTACCTGCACGGTCATAACTCCAAGAAGATATTAGGGCTGCGCGAAGAAATCGAAGCCTTGAAAGAAACCATGACAAAAAACAACGACATGGTTTCCAAAAGCATGAAATCGCTCCAGACACAGGTGGAAACGTTGTCGAAGAAACAGGAGGAAATCAGGATTCCCGTCCAGGAAAAAGAGGAGAAGCCTCAGCCACTGACCCTGTATCTCTCGCGGGCCGACGCAAACGGTGTCTTTTCCCATGCAGCAAAGCAGTTTGAGCCCGGCAACTCGTTTTTTGAGCTCCACACAACCACAGGCAGCACTGAAGGAACGTTCTCTGTCATTGAAAACCCCAACGTTCACCAGTTGGCGCTGATGATGCCCACAAGCAACATCACCAATGCCTGCCAGGGTCCCGGCATACACACTTCAGGAGGCAAGACTCGCATCGTTACCGATGCCCCGGGAACTGCCACTCTGCGCGCAGGCAAATGGAACGTAACGACAAAAGCACAGATTCACTACGAAGCATAATCACGGTGATATGAGTTATTTATGCCCAAAATGTAACCACCCAATCAACATCAGCGAAGAGAAACTTCGCGCGCTCGGGTACCTCACGGTATGTCCGCAGTGCCTGTCGTCGCTGAAAATCATCGGCAACTATGCCTATATACCCACTGAAACTGTCCCTCTCGATGAAACGGAAAGTGCTCAAAGCACCGATAACGACAAGCGCCATGAGCAGTTTCATCCGCTTCACCAGCAGGCGGTGGATTTCGTTGCTTCGTCCAACGCCATATCCACGCCCATGCTTCAGGCAAGGTTCGGAATCACGTCAAAGGAAGCGGCAGAACTCATGCAAGACCTGGAACGGAACGGCATCGTGGGACCCTACAACAATGGCGCACCACGCAAGATTCTCATTCCGCACAACAAGAACCTCCCGGGATTCGGATGGTTTATGGCAAAAGACGACACCGAAGAGAACACGCAAGCCCCCGACGGCATCGACGACAGTGTTCCTGAATCGGAAGAAAAACCCAACGGCAAAACTTATGGGTGCACAATCAATCTCACCGGGTGCATGTTCGTGATATTTTTAATAATGACCATCTATTTGATTATTAAGTATCTCTCCTGATTTGCTTAAATAAAGTTTTTTATTTATCTTTACGAAAATTTGGGAAACCACACAGAAAATTCATCCTAAACTATTACCGAAATGAAACGAGTAACCGCCTCTTTTATAGCATTTTTATTTGTGCTCACTTCGCTTGCCGTACCCGCGAGGAGGGATGCCGCTACCATCACCACCAGCGATGGCAGGCAGATAACCGTAACGGCACGAGGCGATGAGAATTCGCACTGGTTCGTGGCTGCCGACGGCTCCGTCTTCACACGGAACGCACGCGGTGAATTCGTCAACACTGATTTCAGCACTGTGCAGAAACAGAGGAAAAGCCGCAGGAAAGTCACGCCCATGGAGACGGTGACACACAGCATACCACCGACAGGAAGCCCCAAGATTCCAGTGCTGCTCGTGCAGTTCAGCGACGTCACCTTCAAGGATGCCGACCCGCTGGCCACCTTCCAGGCGCTCGTCAACACCGGTGCCAAGAGCGTGAAGCAGTATTTCTCCGACATGTCGGGAGGAACGTTCACACCACAGTTCGACCTCTACGGACCCATCTCTCTCGGCAGGACCCAGGCAACCTACGGCGGCAACAACGACCAGGGACGAGACCAGTGGGATGGACGTTTCATACGCGACGCCATCAATGCCGCACGAAACTCGGTGAACTACGCGCAGTACGACAACGACAACGACGGCATGTGCGACTTCGTGTATGTCATCTATGCCGGAGTGGGTGAATCCACAGCAGGCTTCACCGACCCGCAGAGCATCTGGCCACACAAGTCGTCGCTCACCGAGCAGGGTTTCGGGGGATTCTCTTTACAGGGAATAACATTCGACCAATATGCCTGCAGCAACGAGCTTGTAAACGGCGACATCGACGGCATAGGAACATTCGTGCATGAGTTCTCGCACGCGCTGGGTCTGCCCGACTTCGGCAGCAACGGCGCTTCGAACGACATCTACGGAATGGACGAGTTCAGCGTAATGGACTACGGATGCTACCTCGACGGAGGCAAGACGCCATGCGCCTACACCGGCTATGAGAGGGAGTTCCTCGGATGGACCACCTACATGCCCGTGAGCAAGATGCAGTCCTATACGCTCCAGACGATGGCGAACGGCGGGCGGCCCGTGAAGGTCACCAACCCTGCCAACGAGAACGAGTTCTACGTGCTCGAGAACCGGCAGCAGACCGGATGGGACCAGTACCTGAGCGCGCACGGAATGATGATTTCCCATGTGGACTACGACGAGCAGGCGTGGAACGACAACCTCGTAAACATCGACCCAAACCACAAGAGGATGACAATCGTTCCTGCCGACGACGACCTCAGCATTGAGACAAACAGCGGTGACCTCTGGCCCAACGGCGGTCTCAACGATGCTTTCAACGACACTTCCAACCCCGCCGCATTCACCTTCACCGGAAACAAGCTCGAAAAGCCGGTGGAACAGATAACCGAATCGGCCGGAGTGATATCTTTCTACTACGACAACGGCGCCGACGCCCCAATCCTGGGACTCTTCTCCGATGCCAACGTGACCAGCAACTCCATTACGCCCACGTGGTCGGAGTGCAACGGATGGAGGTCCTACTCCGTGAGGGTCTGGAAAGCCTCCGCTACCGACACCGCAACCGTCTTCAGCGACGACTTCTCGTCGCTCGTGGCCGGTGAGCAGGACATATCAGGGCAGCTCAACAGCTACACCTCACAGACCGGATGGACCGGCTACGGAATCTTCACCGCAAACGGCGGCATCAGGCTCGGCTCGGTGGGCAACCTGGGCTACATCATCTCGCCTGTATTCGATGCGTCGAGGGTGGACGGAGACGTCACCGTTACATTCAGCGCGAAGTCATACAATTACGACGGGGAAGTGACCGTGAGAATCCAGCTTATCTCGCCGTCGGGAAGCACCACTCACGACGTTACCGTGACGGCGGCGCAGGGGCGCTTCTACCACGTATTCAGCGGCGGTGAAGCAGGAAGCCGCATAAAGATCAGCACCGTGGCAGCGCAGAAGCGCGTCGTAATAAGCGACATCACAGTCCTGGTGGGTGACTTCTCGGAGACCTACGCGGCAACGGCACGGCGCGTCAACGACCGTACCGAGGAGAACGGCGTAATCACCATCGACGACATCCACGCTCACGAAATCACCGTTGACGGACTCGATCCCGAGACACCTTACTGCGTCCAGGTGGACGTGCACCACGTGGGAACGCTCGTGCTCTCTTCGAACATAAGA
>JAGCVR010000108.1 GCA_017962285.1 Muribaculaceae bacterium
CGAAGATTTCGCTGCTGAAGCAGAAACTGGCTCAATACGACAAGCAGAAGGTGATTCAGCGCAAGAATCGCGGAAAACTCACGCGCATAGCGCTTGTGGGCTACACCAATGTGGGGAAGTCCACACTGATGAATGTGCTGAGCAAGAGCGATGTCTTTGCCGAGAACAAGCTCTTTGCCACGCTCGACACCACCGTGCGGAAGGTGGTGATAGAGAATCTCCCGTTTCTTCTGACCGACACTGTTGGGTTTATCCGCAAACTGCCCACCCATCTCGTGGAGTCGTTCAAGACCACGCTCGACGAGGTCCGCGACAGCGACATCATGGTTCATGTGGTGGATGTGTCGCATCCACAGTTCGAGGAACAGGTGGAGGTGGTGAACCGCACGCTGCAGGAAGTGTGTAATGCCGGCGGCAAGGACATGATAATGGTGTTCAACAAGATAGACCAGTTCAGCTATGTGGAAAAAGATGCCGACGACCTTACGCCGCGAAGCCGCGAGAACGTGTCGCTCGACGAGCTGAGGCAGACGTGGATGGCGCGGATGGGAGAGAACTGTGTGTTTGTGTCGGCGAAGAACAGGGAGAATATAGAAGAGTTGAAACAGTTGCTTTATAAAAAGGCAAAGGAGATTCATTCGCAGCGTTTCCCTTACAACGACTATCTGTATGTGAAGTACGATGAGGAGTGAAAAAACGGTGCTTACAATTTGATAGTAGCATTCTGTCATTAAATAACTGAATTATTTGTTTGTTTTAAGGTAATGATGGGGTTGTTGCTGGCAAAATGAGCTGAATATTCATTATTTTGGCGAAATTATAAAATATGCATAAAAATACGGTGATAAAGAGTTTTAATTATTAAGCGGGAAATATGTTAAAAATTAAGGGAAATGTTCATTTTTTAGAATAAAAATTAGGATGTAAGCAAAAAAAAGTATAATTTTGCAAATAATTTTATATTTAGTTAAGAAACTGCATAGTAGGCGAAGGCCTGTAAAGGGGCTGGAAGAGAAAGAGTCGAAACTCCTGCAGCGAGCTTGAAAAATGGTTCGTTGGTCGACCAAGCGCTACGTGCAAGGTCGTTCTATTTATATTATTATATGTGTGTGATATTATTTCCCTGAAGCGGGAGATGGAGATATTGATAGTGAATAAAGAAAAATAATAAAAATAAAAAAAATAAACAGTGCTTATGAGATTGAAAAAGTTACTATTGCTCTTGGTGATGATTCTTACGGCCAGCGCTGTGTTTGCGCAAGTGCGTGTAACCGGTGTGGTTGTGGACAAGGACAATGAGCCACTAATTGGTGCCACGGTTACGGAGAAGGGTAAGCCCGGAAATGGAACTGCAACCGATTTTGACGGAAAATTTACGCTCACGGTACCATCGAAGAAATCAAAACTTGTAGTTGTTTCAATTGGTTACAAACAACTTGAGGTGGGAGTTCAAGAGGGTGAGATGAAGATTACCCTTGAGGACGATTCACAAGTGCTTAACGAAGTTGTGGTAACAGGTATGGCAAAAGTTGACAAGCGATTGTTTACCGGTGCCACACAAAAGGTGGATGCTTCGAAAGCGAAACTCGACGGTGTTGCCGACGTGAGCCGTGCGCTCGAAGGCCGTGCTGCCGGTGTGTCGGTTCAGAACGTGACCGGAACATTCGGTACGGCACCGAAGATTCGTGTACGTGGAGCCACTTCAATTTACGGAAGTTCCCGCCCGTTGTGGGTTGTGGACGGTGTGATACTTGAGGACAACGTGGAAATTGATGCCGACGACCTCAGTAGTGGAGACGCTGTTACGCTGATTTCCAGTGCAATAGCCGGTCTTAATGCCGATGACATTGAGTCTTTCCAGATTCTTAAGGACGGTAGCGCCACATCAATCTATGGAGCAAAGGCCATGGCTGGTGTGATTGTGGTGACGACAAAGAGCGGCCGCTCGGGTCACACATCAATCAACTACACCGGTGAGTTCACGTATCGCCTGAAGCCAAACTACAGAAACTTCAACATCTGTAACTCTCAGGAGCAGATGGGTATCTACACGGAAATGGAGAGCAAGGGATGGCTTGAATTCGCTTCGCTCGTAAATTCGAGCAATACCGGTATCTATGGTCACATGTATAACATGATCAACAGTTACGAGAACGGGGAATACGGCCTGGCAAACACCACGGCTGCCCGCAATGCTTATCTGCGTGAGGCAGAGTTCCGCAACACCGACTGGTTTGACCTGCTCTTTAATAATAATGTGATGCAGAACCATGCGGTGAGTATCTCCGGCGGTACTGACAAAGGTAACTTCTACACTTCTGTTTCGCTCATGAACGACCCGGGATGGTACAAGTCGAGCAGCGTGGAGCGCTACACGTTCAACGCCAACGCCAACTATAACCTGACCGACAAGATCCGCGTGAAGATTCTCACCAGCGACAGCTATCGTAAGCAGAAAGCTCCCGGAACTTTGAGTCAGAATACCGACGTGGTGAACATGGAGGTGAACCGTTCGTTCGATATCAACCCCTACAGCTATGCTCTTAACACGTCGCGCACGCTTGACCCGAATACATATTACAAGAGGAACTACAGTGCATTCAACATTTTCCACGAGCTTGAGCAGAACTACATTGACATCAATGTGACCGACCTCAAGTTCCAGGCAGAGCTGAATGTGCGTCCGGTTCAAGGTCTCGAAATCAACCTGCTCGGTGCATACCGCAGCAGTACCAGCGAGCAGAACCACTATGTGAAGGAAACTGCCAACCAGGCACTTGCATATCGCGCCGGTGTGGATCCCGAGGATGCCACAGTGCGCAGCAGCAACCGTTACCTCTATACCGACCCTGATGATCCCAACTCACTGCCAGTGACTGTGCTTCCAAAGGGAGGTTTCTGGTTCCATAAGATATATAAGGTGTCGCAGTACGACTTCCGTGGAACTGCCCAGTATCAAAAGACCTTCGGCCGCGACCATATATTCTATATAATGGGAGCTATGGAGGCAAGTAAGGTGGACCGCAGAATGGAAGCTTTCAACGCCTACGGCATCATCTACGGACAGGGCAACCTGCCATTCACGAACTACAAGCTCTTCAAGCAGCAGGAGGAAGAGAATGGCGATTACTTCAGCCTTAGTCCCACTTACACCCGCAACCTTGCTTACATCGGTACTTCGAGCTATAGCTATGCAGGGCGTTACATCGTCAACGGAACAATCCGTTATGAGGGTTCTAACAAGATGGGTAAGAGCCGCCAGAGCCGCTGGCTGCCCACATGGAACATCTCGGGTGCATGGAATGCCCACGAAGAGCCATTCTTCAAGAACTGGTCGGGCAGCCATCACGCGTTCACCTATGCCAAGGTTCGCTCAAGCTACTCGCTTACCGCCGAGAGCGGACCGAGCAGCGTGAGCAATGCCAATGCCATCTATCAGCCCGACAAGCCATGGCGTCTCGAGACCGACACCAAGGAGACCGGTCTTGCACTGGTATCGCTTGCTAACGAAGAGCTGACCTACGAAAAGAAGCATGAGCTTGACATCGGTGTTGACCTCGGTTTCCTGGGCAACCGCATCAACCTTGTGTTCGACTGGTATAAACGTAACAACTTCGACCTTATCGGTCACGTTTACACGCAGGGTATTGGTGGTGTGACTGAGAAATACGCCAACGTTGCCGAGATGGCATCTCATGGTGTTGAGTTCACCTTGAGTACCAAGAATATCGAAACCAAGAACTTCTCGTGGACCAGCGACTTGACATTTGCTTTCGCGAAGAATAAGATTACCAAGCTCGTTACCCGTTCGCGCGTGAGCGATTTGGTTCCCGGTACCGGTTATGCAATGCAGGATTATCCTGTGCGCGCCATCTTCTCAATCCCGTTTGTCGGCTTGAATGAGGAAGGACTTCCACTGGTGCTTAATCCCGACGGAGAGGTGACTACAGGAGAAAGTTTCTTCCAGGAGCGCGACAAGCTCGACTTCCTGAAGTATGAAGGTCCTGCCGACCCGCTTTACACCGGAGGTCTTAACAATGCCTTCTCTTGGAAGGGTCTGCACCTGAACGTGTTCATGACCTACTCGTTTGGCAACAAGCTTCGTCTGGATCCTGTATTCTCGGCTTCTTACAGCGACCTTACGGCACATCCCAAGGAGTTCAAGAATCGTTGGGTTGTTCCCGGCGACGAGCAATACACAGATATTCCTGTGATTCTGCCTTACCGTCAGTACTACGACAACCGCAACGTGCGCTATGGTTACAGTTCCTATAACTACAGTACCGCACGTATCGCAAAGGGTGATTTCATCCGTCTGAAGGAAATTTCACTGGTTTATGACCTGCCCGAAAGTTTCATCCGTCACCTTAGACTGACCAGCGCTTCGGTTAAGTTTGCGGCAACCAACATCGGTCTGCTCTATGCCGACAGCAAGCTTAACGGTCAGGATCCTGAGTTCTTTAACAGCGGTGGTGTGGCATCGCCCAACCCCAAGCAGTTCACATTCACATTGCGCTTTGGACTTTAATCGTTGTTGAAAAGAAAAAAGAAGAAACAATATTAAATCAGAATAAGATATGAAACTAAGATATATAGCAATAATAGCAGGATTAGCCACAATGGCTCTGAGTTCGTGCAGCGGCTTCCTTGACAAGGCGCCGGATACTCGAGTTGACCTTGTGTCGCCTGCCGATGTGAAGGGTTTGCTGCTCAATGCCTACACTCCCTATAACTATTGTATCGTGGGTGAGTTCAGCAGCGATAATGTCCTTGACCTGAACGCTCCGCGCCAAGGTGCGCTTCGCTTCAGTCTTCAGCCCTATGAGGAGACCGACCGTGAAATCTTCAACTTTGAGGATGTGAAAACCGGAACCGGCAGCGACTCTCCCAGTGAGGTGTGGGAAGGATGCTTCCGTGCCATAGCTTACTGTAATGCCGCTCTTGAGCGCATTGGAGAGATTGAGAATGGCGCTTACACCATGACCGACGAAGAGGCTATTCAACTTTCGGCATCGAAAGGTGAGGCACTTGTTTCGCGCGCCTATCACTACTTTATTCTTGCCCAGATATTCTGTATGCCCTATCGTGGTCCGGAGCTGAGCAAGACACTCCAGGGACTTCCTTACGTAACAGCTCCGGAGACAACGGTGCTGCCTCAATACACTCGCGAAGACCTGGCAACAACTTACGAAAAGATAGAGAAAGACCTTGTGGAAGGATTACCTCTGATCAACGACGCATTGTACGAAGCGCCCAAGTATCACTTCAACAAGACTGCCGCAAATGCTTTCGCAGCGCGTTTCTATCTCTTTACCCGCGACTATGCAAAGGCTAAAAAGTATGCCGACGAGGCACTTTCCGTGGGTGACATACAGTCGCTCTTACCCGATATCTGGGCACAGGAGGACTTCTACTACATCAGCGATATCAACCGCTATTATGTGAGTGTGGAGCGTCCGGGCAACTTTCTGCTCATCGGTACATACTCTCAGGGATGGCGCCGCTATCTGGGATATCGTTAGTCTCCTCATGGCGACGGCCGTGCCGCCACCATCCAGGGCCCTGGCCCGACGTGGAACGGCTGCCGTTACATCAACAACACCACTCAGGAAACCTTCGCAATGCACCCATGCTTCTACAGCGTGTGTGGAACAGCAGGAGACCAGCGCTATGGCAGCTACTACTTCACGATGGACATCTACGGCAGCGGCAGCGATATAGACCAGGAGGTGGAGTTCCGAGCTTACGACGCATCGACAGGTA